>CADBKS010000015.1 GCA_902795255.1 uncultured Chloroflexota bacterium | reverse complement strand
GCACGACCGTCTGGTCCCTGGACGCGGTGGCTGAAGATAAACGCGGTTTCATCGCATCACCGACCGCGCTGGACAGTGAAACGATCCTGCTGGTGGCTGAAAACGGTGAGATCCTGACCTATGACCTTGAAGGAAAATCCATAGCGCAGCGGACGCTGGGCCAGACCGTTTACGGGACGCCCGTCATCCTTTCGAATGGAAACTTCGCGGTCGTCCCGCTTGTGGACAATGACGCGCAGGTCAAGTCCTATACCAAAGACCTGAAGGAAGACTGGATCTTCAGCCGTTCGGCGAAGACCGAAAGCAGCAGCGAAAGCGGGGAGGGAAATAAATAATGTGGACGACATTCGTTAACCTCTTTTTGAACCTGCTTTTGTTCATCTATAAGCTCGTCGGCAATTTCGGGCTGGCGATCATCATCTTCACCGTCCTGATCAAGCTGCTGACCCACCCGCTGATGAAGGCCCAGATCAAGAGCTCCAAGGCGATGTCCGAGCTGCAGACGGATCCGGATTATCTGGAGATGATGGAGAAGTACAAGAACGACCGCGAACGACTGGCCCAGGAACAGATGAAGCTCTACCAGAAGAAGGGCATCAACCCCTCCGCTTCCTGTCTGCCGACGTTTATCCAGCTGCCGATCATTTTCGCGCTGTACCAGGCCGTCATCGCGGCGATTGTTTCGACCCCGCTGGGTATGGTCGACCTGATCAAGCCCGATCAACCCGAACTTCCTGTGGATGAATCTCGGGATGCCGGAACGCCTGATGATCGGGAATTTCGGTCTGCCGGTGCTGGCGATCCTGGTCGTGATCACGACGGTCCTCCAGACCAAGCTGACACAACCGGAAACCCCGAAACAGGAAGGCGGTGCCGGTGCGAGCGCGGCGATGATGAACGGCATGATGAACATCTACATGCCGCTGCTGATGGGCTTCATGGCCTACAGCCTGGCTTCCGGCCTCGCGCTTTACTTCCTGGTTTCCAACATCTTCACGATCTGCCAGTATGCGACCTTTGGCCAGCTGCACTGGGAGAACCTGAAGTTCTGGGAAAAGAAGAAGCCTGTCCCGCAGCCGCAGACCAAACGCCGCACCTACAGCTCTCCCGCCAAGAAGGAAGCTGCGGCGCCTGCTGCCGATAAAGCGGTTGAGAAATCCGACGTGAAAGAAACGAAACCGAAGGCCTCAGCGGCAAAGGCTGAGGATGACAACGCGGTGTTCTCTCAGAAGATCGACTACCGTGAATTCAAAAACCATAAAAAACCCAAGAAAAACAGCTGATTGGAAGTATCTTAAATGACATCAACATCTTTAGAATATATTGCCGCGAACGTGGATGAGGCGATCAATAAAGGTTTGTCCGAACTGAATGTGACCCGTGACGAAGTCGATATCGAAATTCTCGATAACGGCTCCCGCGGCATTTTCGGCATCGGTGCCCGCCAGGCCCGCGTCCGCATGACCATTAAAGCCGACAGTCTCCGTGCCGCTATCCTGAAGGAGGAAGAAGAGTCTGCCAAACCGGCTCCGGAAGCTCCGGCGGAAGCGGAACCGGCGGAAAAACCCGCCCCGAAGCGTGAACCGAAGCCTGCCGCTCCGAAGAAGCCTGCAAAGGAAGCCCGGGCCGAAAAGCCCGCTCCGGCTGCCGAACCCGAAGCAGCCGCTGAACCGGACGAAGAACAGAGCGAAATCGCCGGGAACGAAGTCGTCAACGAAGAGACCCTGAAGATCGCCTCCAACGTTGTCCGCGACCTGCTGGAAAAAATGCGCGTCAAGGCGACCATCAACGCGAAGATCGGGGAAGCGGCCGATGAGGTCGACTCTCCGGTGATCATGATCGATATCCTCGGGGACGACCTTTCTTTCCTGATCGGGCGCCATTCCGAAGTGCTGCACTCCCTGCAGTACATCACCAGCCTGATCGTCGGGCGTGAAGTCGGCCACTGGGTCCCGCTCGTGATCGACGTCCAGGGCTACCGCGAACGTCGCGAACGCCAGCTGCGCCAGATGGCGCTGCGGATGGCCGACCAGGTCTCCAAAACCGGGCGCAAGATCTCCCTGGAGCCGATGACCGCGACGGAACGCCGCATCATCCACCTCGCGCTGCGCGATAACCCGCAGATCACCACCGAAAGCATCGGTGAGGAACCGAACCGCAAGGTCGTGATCCTGCCGAAGGAAAGCAAATAATTCAAACAGAAAGAGCCGGGCACCGAACCCCGGCTCTTTTTGTTTTGTGATCCACGCGCACACAGCGGGCACCTGTTATGGAAAATGCCGGCAATGATATTTGCTGGACGGGGATCCGGCGCCTGCATTTATGGCCGGGCCTTTCAGTTACCCGGATCTTTTTTTCTTTGTAAACAGCTGTTTGATCAGGTGAAGCGGCCGGATCAGCAGGTTTCCGGCTTTCCAGGAAGCGGACCGGTAGATCCCGTCCAGTTCCTTCCGGGCAGCGTTCAGTTCGTTCTCTTTCCGGCTAAGTTCCTTTTGATATTTTTTTTCTGTGTCGGCGTGATCCGCGGACCGTTTCTTTAGTTTTTCGACTTCGGCAGTGAGCAGGCTGATCTGTTCTGTTTTTTCTGCCAGGCGGGCGTTGTTTTCTGTTTCCGCAGCTGCAGCCTTTTTTTCGGCATCGGTCTGTTTTTGCTTCAGGACCGCGTTTTGTTTTCTCAGTTTTCTGATCTCTTCCGCGTTCTTCACCTGCTTTTGATCGAGTGCCTCTTTCGCGCCGGCAAGGTTGTCGTTTTCGACGATAAGATATCTGAACAGAATGAAATCATCCTTCAGCGCGTAATATTTCCCTTTTTCAAAATTGCTCAGGGCTCTGAAATCTTTTCTGGCCAGATTCAGGAGCTGGCCGGCTCTGTATTCTGTGTAATGGAGCCAGGCGGGATCGCTTCTGCCGCTTTCTTCCCTGATTAGCTCCATCGTGTCTTTCAGTGAATCAAAGTAGCTGTAGGCATTTATGAATTTTCTTTCGGCTGTCATGATGGATTCCGGACGTATTCTGCGTGAATACAGAATCCTGTCAAAATAGCCTGCCCGCTGCGCTTTTGTGATCACTGTGAGGGAGAAGAGATTGTCATCGTGAGCATTGCCCTGTTTGAACCGGATATGGTTTTCGACGAGCAGGGACCTTTTGAAAAAGGCCATCCAGAGCGTAATAAAAAATTCGTAATTTTCGGAAAAACGGACAAAGAGTTCTTTGCCGGAAGTCACCTCCGGATAAGAGCAGGTCCGCTGATATGAAGGACGGTAAGCACGCTCTTTGTCGGTGCATCCGCTGTCATGAAAACAGTCTGCATTTAAATACAGTACATCCAGATCCTTTTCTTCCGCCTGCCGGCTCAGTACTTCCAGTGCGTTTTCACTCATCAGGTCGTCACTGTCGGCAAACTGTATGTACTTTCCTGCCGCATTTTCGATACCAACGTTTCTGGCTGCTGCCACGCCGGCATTTTTTTGCGTAAATACCCGGATCCTGCCGTCTTTCCGCGCGTAATCCATGAGGATCTTGCAGGACGCATCCGTGGATCCATCATTGATGCAGATCAATTCAAAGTCCCTCATGGACTGGGCAAGAACGGCATCAAGCGTCTCCGGAAGATAAGCTTCTGAATTGTAGACCGGCATGATCACGGAAACGAGCGGTGTGCCGGAGATCTTTCCTTCTGCGAGGCATTGCGGGACCTGCCCGGATCCCGCGAAAAAGCCGGACCGGAAGGCTTCCATCGCTCCGGCGATACTGTCGGCCATTTTTTTATGGGGCATTGGCAGTCTGTCCCGGCTGCCGGAGATAAAATCCATCAGCCATGAAAAGCGCTCTGTGTTCAGCAATTCAAACGCTTTGAACCTGGCTTCCGGCTGTATGAAGGTCTGCATGATCGCCCGGATCTGCGCACAGCATTCTTTGCAGAAGCTTTCGAAAAGTTTGCTGTCCGCCGAAAGCTCGGGATTGGTTTCCAGGGTGTATTCGAACGCGTCAAAAAGACAGCCGGTGTATTTCCATCTGCTGCTGCCTTTTGAGCCTTTCAGAATGTGGTGAATGTAGAGCGGTTCGGAGATGCAGGATATCTTTTCGGCCTTTGTAAGACAGGAAATGAAAAATGAAAAATCATCGTAGAAAGGGATCTCCTGAAAACAGATCTGATGCTCTCTGAGAAAATCCGTGCGGTAAAACCGGGCAAATGCGTATTTTTCTCCCGTCTGGAACAGCGTTTCCGGCATATCGCGGCGGGAAAAAGGTTTCGGAAGGGCCGCGGTATCCTGTGAAAGATAGTGGTTCCCCGGGAAAAAAATGAGCTCTCTTTCGCTGTATTTCCGGCAGGGGAAGCACACAACGTCACAGCTCCGGGATTCTGCTTCCGCCAGCAGTTTCGCGATCATGTCCTTTTCAACCGTATCATGACTGTCCACAAAAGCCGTGTATTTCCCGTGTGCTGCCGCAAGACCGATATTTCTGGCCTGCCCTGTGGATGTGCACGCTTTCTGAAGCAGGATGATCCGGCTGTCCTGAGCCTGCCGTTTTTGGATGATCTCAACGCTTCGGTCGGAAGACCCGCCGTCGATGCAGAGGATCTCCAGGTTACCGTGTGTCTGGCCGGCAATGCTCTCCAGGCAGGCATCAATGGTTTTTTCGGCGTTGAGTACGGGGATGATCACGCTGACCCGGATCCCGTCCCGGTTTTCTTCGTTCTCTGATCCTTTTGGTTGGAAATGATCGGAGGTCCCGCCATGCTGCAGCCCGGCCTTTGCGTCAGGCTGTTGATCGGCTGTTTTGCTGCCGGAGACCTGATTCACCCGGTCATCAGTTATGCTGTTCTGATAATTAAGAAAATCTTCCGCTTTCCGCGGCATGGGTTCTGTGATCATGACTGTATATTCCTGTAAAAATTTTACTTTGTTTTGCCCATGGCAAACGAAAGGATGTGACCCGGACCGTATGGTGTGAGGACATTCCGCCTGCTGCTGAGAAAAATTCCGGCTGAAAAGACCATTATTATCTTTTGCGGACGAATAAGTGCTGATCGTTTACCAGAACAAACTTTCAAAAACACATTCATTATTCCTGAATTGGTTTGTTTTTTATTTGTCCGCCATTTATTTTGCCCCATCTGCTTCTGCAGGTCAATTCCATGCTGTATGCGGGATCGATCCCTGAGGTCGAAATGGGTGCTGCTGCAGGTCAAATAAACCCAACCTATTATAATGGTTTGTTCATCAGACGAATGTATTGTTTATTGGAAAAAGTTATAAAAATCCGTAATAACGCTTTATTCGGTTCAGTGATCATCCCCAAGTGGTTTCCGGTTTTTTGCCTGAGGGCGTCAGTTTTCGCCGAGTTTTCTGCGGATGACCGCTGCCAGCCTTTTTTCCGCAAGGCTGATTCCCCAGACCGCGGCACTGGTGATGATGACCAGCGCGAAGAGGATCAAACCTTTCGGCGTGCGCGCGTAACCGCTCCCAAACCGGTCTGATAGCAGATTTTTCCAGTAAACATGGTTCAGGACGAACAGTGTGCTTGCCGTGCCCAGAACTTTTGAGAAGGGGTGGCTGTAATAATTCCACAGTCCGGTCACACCGCTGATCCCGATCGTGAGAAAAACGAAGATGGCTGCAATCGCGGCATAATCATATTCTGATTTCGGATGGACCTGAATATTGTAAAAAAACAGAAAATAAGCGCAGAGTTCGATGAGGAGCAACACGGTCTTCCCAAAAGAATTGATCCGCTTTGTGGACAGTGCCCGGATCAGGATCCAGATCACACAGCCGCTCAGACAGCCGGCCAGTCCGCGGACCAGTCCCCAGGGCATATTGGAGCCTTTTGTAAATGTCGTTACATTAATGGCCCCGAACACATGGTAAAGCTCACCGTAAGACAAAAGGATGGCAGGAATGCCGAAGTTCAGGATGAACTTTTCCCCGTATTTCCGGCAGATCGGATACAGCAGGAACAATGCGAAAAACATCGCGGAAAGATACCAGGAGATCCCGACCGCGTCCCAGCTGTAGAACCCGAGGGATTTGAGCGGAATGATGTCGGTGAAAAGAAGCTGGGCACTGCCGGCATGTTCCGTGAGTGTACGCCCGTTTCTGATGCTGATCACGGTATATCCGATCAGTATTGACGGCAGCAGATAGGGGAATAAAGCGCAGTACTTATGTTTGATGAAATGCCAGGCGCTGATCTCACGGCTTTCCCGGTTCTCCCGGTCGATCGTCCGCATCATCAGGTACCCTGAGATCATGAAAAAACCCTCTACGGCCACTCTGCCTCCGGGAAAGACCCCGCCGCTCATATGGAACAGGACGATGACGATGGCAAAAATAAACTTGATCAGGTCGATATATGAATTTCTGGTATTGCTTTTCAAGATGCGGATCCTCTTATTGCGCAGGGATATCAGGCAGGCTCTTTCCGGAAAAGCCGCCGGACGAAGTTCCCCGAAGCGTAACAGATCCACCCCAGGATCGATGAGACGATCAGGAGCAGAAGCAGATAAAGCGGCTGCGGAAGTTTGTTCAGGCCCAGCGGGATCAGGATCCTGTTTAATGCAGCCGGATGCGCGAGATAGATCATCAGGCTGAAGATTCCCAGAAAGCGGATCTGTTTTCCGCGAATGTATTTTGAGGTGATGCTGCAGCCGGAGAACGAGATCGTGGTGCTGACCGCGAGCCAGAAAAGCAGGGCGAGATCCACATTAGAATGATCCGCACAGTGGGCAAAGTAAAAAGTCACAGCGTAACCGAAAATCTCAGGAAATACCAGCAGGATCGATCGCAGTCCTCCGGGCCGGACGGAGCCTTCCGGCAGAAGACGCTGCCGGAGCCTGCTGCAGAGACAGCCCAGTGAGATTCCCCCCAGTGCCCGGAGCATTCCGGTATACATGTGCAGGGAGCTGTCATAGGAAACGGCTGCGGCAAGCCCTTTCCCCCGCTGATAAAAATAACCGACCGCAAAAAGCGTCAGCAGCGGGGCGATGATACAGTCAAAAAGGTTCCGGTTTTTCGCGCGGACAGGGCAGAGCACTGCCATGGCAAGGAGCATGGCTGAAATATACCAGGAACCGGCGAATTGGTGCCCCATGTCATAGTTCCCTGCCATTTCGACCATGAAAAAGTTGTACGGGGACATGAAAAGCTCCCAGCCCAGCTGCTTGAATGAGTAGTCTTTTACAACGATGGTAAGCAGAAAGCTGATCACCCAGGCTGCTGCGTAATACGGGAAGATCCCCCACGCCTTGTGCAGGATGAATCGGATGGCCCGGGTGCCGATATCCGCGGAACTGTCTTTTTCCCGGTCCATTGAAAGCGCCATCAGAAATCCGGAGGTGATGAAAAAGAATTCGGCCGCGATATACCCTCCGGGAAAAAGATCCGTGCTGTGGAACAGTACGATCATCATGCAGAAGAGGAACTTCATCAGGTCGATCGTGCCGTTGCGGGCGGGCTTATTTCGGGTCTCAGTCATCATAACTCCTTTCAGAACTTACAGAAGCGCTTCTGGTTTTGTGAGCGCGGCGGCGATGACCTGATCCATATCGTAATATTTATACTCGCCCAGCCGGCCGCCGAAAACAGTCCGGGGTTCCCTGTCCGCAAGCGCTTTGTACTGAGCGTAAAGAAGGGAGTTTTTCGCGTCGTTGACCGGATAGTACGGTTCGCCGCCGGGTTTCCATTCGGAGCTGTATTCCCGGCTGATGACGGTTTTCGGCAGGTCATTGCCGGCCTCATCCTTCCCGAATTCGAACCATTTGTGTTCGATGATCCGGGTCCAGGGCGTTTCCGCGTCGGTATAGTTGACCGCGGCATTTCCCTGGAAATTCGGCATATCCAGCAGTTCTGTCTCAAAGCGGACGGAACGGTATTCCAGATAGCCGAGAGCGTAATCAAAAAAGGCGTCGATCGGGCCTGTATAGATCACCTTTTCGGCCTGTGCATCCCAGTGCCGGCGGTCTGCCAGATAATCAGCGTTCAGTTCTGTTGGGATGCCTTCCAGCATTTTTCCCACCATTTTGGTGTATCCGCCGACCGGAATGCCCTGATAGAGCGCGTTGAAATAGTTGTTGTCGAAGGTGAGCCGGACCGGGAGCCGTTTGATGATGAATGCCGGCAGATCCCTGCATTCCCGCCCCCACTGTTTCTGTGTATAACCTTTGATCAGTTTTTCATAGATGTCGGTGCCGACCAGGGAGATCGCCTGTTCCTCCAGGTTCCGGGGCTCGGTGATGCCGGCAGCTTCCCGCTGTTCAGCGATCTTTGCGGCAGCTTCCGCCGGGGTCGTGACGCCCCACATTTTATTGAAGGTATACATATTGAACGGCAGGGAATAAAGCTCGCCGTGATAGTTTGCCACCGGTGAGTTGGTGAAGCGGTTGAAGACGGCGAAGCGCTGCACATACTGCCAGACACGGGCATCGTTGGTGTGGAAAATATGAGCCCCGTACTGATGGACGTGGATGCCTTCGATATCCTCTGTGTATACATTGCCCGCGATATGGGAGCGCTTGTCGATCACCAGACATTTCTTCCCGCGGTCGGCGGCCTCCCGCGCGAATACGGCGCCGTAAAGCCCCGCGCCGACGATCAGATAATCATATTTCATGACATACTCCTTATCCGTGTAATGTCCCGTTATTTTTTGAACAATTTTTTCAGCGGTGCGGCTGTTCGTGCCAGAAAGGCCGCGAACCTGTAGCTGCGGCTGTTAATGATGGCATCAAGATCTGCCTGCAGCCTGGCATTTTTATCGGTTTCTTTCTTTTTGGTCTTTTTTTCTGCGGTAAGTTCGTTTTTGAGTTCTATGATACGGGCATCTTTGTCCTGCCGCAGCTGCGTATTTTTTGCCTTCAGTTCGTTGATGCGGGCGTCTTTGTCCTGCCGCAGCTGCGTGTTTTTTGCCTTCAGTTCGTTGATGCGGGCGTCTTTGTCCTGCCGCAGCTGCGTTTTTTGTGCTTTCAGTTCATTGATGCGGGCGTCTTTGTCTTTCCGGAGCTGTGTTTTTTGCTCCATCAGGGTAAGGATCTGTTCCTTGTCCTTTTGGAACTTTTCCCAGACTTTTGCGCCGTAACCGTTGTCGGCGTCCTCCTGCAGGAAGCTGCTGAAGGCTGAGTAAATATCCCGGTCCCTGTGCCGGCTTTCTTCGATCTTCCGCAGCACCTGGGCAATCCCTACCACGGAATACATATGCCTTGTGGGAAAATACTCGTGTTCGCTGTAAAAACGTTCGGCGTAATCGTAGATCTGGTCACTGAATTCAGTCATGAATGTGCCGCGGATCTCCGGTGATTCAAAGACCTCGCGTAAAAATCCGTTCAGCTTTTCGCCGGTGACCGGTTCCGGATTATTGCCGGCTTTTATTTGTTCTGCGGCAGCTTCGTCACGGCGGACAATGCTGTAGGTCTTTGCATATGCCGCATCAGTGGATTTTGTTTTCTTTCTCGGATACTTTTCATTGATCTGCCGGGCAAACGCTACGGTCTCCGGATCGATCGAATACCGGTTCCCCTCGTAAGGAAAATCCATCAGTTCCGGACAATAGCGGACATAGATCATGGCCATCAGCAGGTTGTCATCCGGACATTCCGGTGTATGCAGCCTGATTTTCCGGATCAGCGGATCGATCAGGGGGGAGAGGGATACCGTATTTTTAAAATAAAACAGGACTGTATTTTTTCCAAAATGACTTCTGCACCAGCCATCCCAGTACATCATTTGCGGGTAGTCGGTCGAATCCTCGTCCGGCAGACCGTACTTCTCACGGGCAAACGCAAAACTGGTCCGGATGATCCGCTCAATGGACGCATAATTTTCATCCTGAACGTCTTTCGAATAATGCCGTTCTTTCTTTTTCGCAACGGCGGCATTTTTTTGGATGAAGGTTTCCGCCGGGAAGGTGTAGCGGCTTCGGATCGCTTCTCCTCCTCCGCCATTGATTTTGAACAGTTTATCGACGGCTTTGTAGGTGCAGTAGTAAGCTTCTTTATGAAACGCCATTTTAGTATAAGTCTCAATATTGATGGCATCTGAAAAACTGTAATTGAGCATTTCGGTTTTGGGAAGCGGATTGTTCAGTGTAAATCCGTAATGAGCCGCAATCTGTGATGCAATCGCGTAATCTTCCGCGTGGGTATGCAGAGTATCCGTAAATGACCGGACATTGATCCGGTTCAGGTCGATCCCGGAACCGAGCATCAGCAGGAGTGTGAGCCGACTGTCATAACCGCCGGAAAGGTCGATCGCCATGAAATCAGTAGCGGATCGGAGTTTCCGGAATGATTCCGTCCAGAAATCATACCAGCGGTCCAGCATCGCCAGCCCTTCCGGGGTGTCGATTGAAAGCGAGTGCTCGCCCAGCCCGGCATCAGAGACCGTCAGGCAGACCTTTTGGGTATCGATGGTGATGACAGCATTGCGGTCCAGCAGGCGGATCTCCTGTACGGGGGTCTCCTCACTCGCGTAGGATGACAGTCCCAGCGTCAGAATGTGGTTGGCGTAATCCCGGTTCAGCGTCAGCGGATACCGGCTTTTTATATGGTCCAGCAGATGGAAGAACGAGTTGGAAAGGGCAAAGTAACCGCTGTGTTCAAACAGGTACAGTCCGAAACAGCCATTGTTGTCCTGCCGGATCGTGATTTTCCCCTGACCGTCATTATAAACGGAGACAAAACATCCCCGGCAGTCCGGAACCGAACCGTCAAAGGTATAATTGGCATTTTCAAAGATTCCGTCTTCCTGTACGATGAAACCGTAAAGCCTTGATCCGACCCGGTCCAGTTCATCGGAGTCGATCAGAAAGAAGTTTTCCTGCGGGTCAAAAAAATTTTTTGTTGTAATAGCTGATGTGGCAGCTGCGCCTTCAGTGATTGTCGGATTCTGCATGATAAATTCTCCTCAGCAGTGAATGTTTCCGGTCTGCCGGTTCAGGCCCGGCCGGTTATTCTTTTGATGATCTTTCTGGCTTTATCCGCGAACCATGTGATCCCTCTTGCGATTTTGTAGGAACGGCTTGCCTTGATCTCATTTACCAGATTCTGGTAATACACTTTGTCACGCTCGGCTTTCTGGAGCTTTCCCCGCAGGACCGTGTTTTTCATGATCTGGTCTTCTTTCTGTCTGGATTCATTTTCCAGCGCGTTCCATACATCGGTTTCCGGGTTGAAGATCGGATCCGGAAGTGCCGGTGCGCCCAATTCCGCGAAGCTTTTTTCTGGAAGCGGTGTTTTCTCTCCGGGCAGATGCAGCCGGTCCCCGAAGTAGGTGTTGAGGTTGGTTCCCTTCCAGGTGATCAGCCCGCTTCCGGGTGTGAAAGACAGTTCCCGGAAGTAAATCTGCTTTCCGTCTGTTTGGAATGCAATGCAGACAAAGGCAAAGCCTTCCGCGAGTTTGGCCGCTGCGGTTTTCATTTCGGAAAACAGCGGGGGAGGGGTGATCAGACTTGTCCGCTGGATCTCTGCCTGGTGGGCCAGGGGATTCCAGTTCATATCCAGGTAGCTGTCCGCGCGGTCGGATTCCGACATTCCCCAGATCAGCCGTACCATTTCGGGGATCCCGTTGAAACAGTAGAAGTTATACTCGGTGTACATCCCGTGCGGATCACCGATGAAGGACTCTGCGTAGAGCCGCGGCTGAACATCGGCATATAGGAGCTCCATCCCGCCGCGAAGCGCGAAGTTTTTGTTGAGCCATCCGCCGGTTTTTGTCCTTAATGCTTCAAGGTCTGTTGAATTTTTGTTAATGACGGCTGCAGTGTATCCCCGGCCATTGTTCGCCCGCAGGGTAAAATTCAGGGGAAGCTTTTCAAAGTCGACCGCATCCGCGCTGTCCCATACTCCCAGCAGTTCCGGCAGGTAAGCTTTCCCGAGTTTTTCACCGGCCCATGCTCTTGCCTCCAGCTGATCGGACAGCCGTTTGTTGAGCTCTGTCCGGTAATACAGTTTGAGCCATTGGATCTTGTCCGTAAAGAGCACCGGATCGGCAAAATCAAGGTCCAGTTTTGTTTTGCTCTTGTACCAGGCTGCCAGCACCTGTTCATACCGGTCCGGAGGGAGAAGTCTGTAGAATTCATAGCCCTGTTTGGAGCGGTTGTAATAATATTCGATCGGGTCCTCGACGATGCTGTAGATATCTTCGAGTTCGCTTTTCCCGAATAAGGTCTGATCCAGCTCGCCTGCGTCAATGATTTTCCGGAAATCCTCAGCGACCCGCTGAAAGAATTCGGGCTTGAATTCCTCAGCGATGCGGTCCTGCGTCCACTTGCAGTTGCGATAGCGGAAAAGCGCGCAGGTCGGTGCGAAGCGTTTTTCCAGCGCGGGACTTTTTGCCAGTACACTGCGAATAAAGTCATATTCGTTGCAGATGGCGAATACCTTCCCTCGGGAGTAGAAGGAAGAATTGGGGTTATCCCTGCGCAGGCAGTAATAAGGTTTGTTCACAAAGTACACCCGGTGGGCCTTGCTCATCACCTGGAACCACAGGCCGTTGTCCTGATAGGACGCGCCGGGAGATTCATTCAGCCAGATATCGTTGTCCCGCAGAAATTCCAGGTTGTAAAGTCCCGCCCACGGGATATTGCCGGTGCGGAAGACAGCCATGTTTTCGTTGGAATCCAAGACCCGGTTGTAGGGAACATTGTCCGCACGGATGATGTTCCAGTAAATGCGGATGTCCTTTCCGGGGGTAGAGGATTCTGAAAAACGGTAATAGTCCGCCTTGATCAGGTCCAGAGAGTTTGTTTCGCAGATCTTGAAAAGGTCCTCGTACATACCGGGCAGAATATAATCGTCGGTCTCAAGGATCGCAAGATATTTGCCCTTCGCGTTTTTGATGCCGAGATTTACCTGATGCCCGTAGCTCTTCATTTCGGAAAGAATCACATGGACCCGATCATCTTTGGCTTCGTATTCGCGCAGGATCTCAAGGGTCCCGTCCGTTGAACCGGCATCCACGCACAGTACCTCAATATTGCGAAGGCTCTGGAACAGCGCGCTTTCGATGCATTTGCGGATGTACGGAGCGACATTCAGTGACGGCATCACGACTGTGACGGCCGGCCCGTCGAATTCTTTCTTTTCGCCGGTGAATACGATCGTGGAGTTGCTGATCTGGTCATGCCATTCCTCGAGCACCAGCGGCTCATCCTGATAAGGGGAAAGCATGTAATACTTTTTATACAGGTTTGAAAGGTACCCGATATCATATTTCCAGGGCTTGCGTTTATCTCCAAAATGCAGGACTGTGGCTTTGGCGTAGATCTTTTCGAGGTTTGACGGAAACCATTCCTGATAAAACGAGCGGAGGGTCGGAAGCGGTTCCCACTCAAAAAAGCAGTTCAGCAGGTTGTTGTACGGGGAAATGTACTTTACATGGGTTCCGAATACAACATTCAGTGCGTCCTGATCGGTGAAGCGGTTCAGACCGTAACGGCGGTAATCGATGAGCCTGAAGGTGATATCATCTTCACGCATCTTTTTCAGATTCAGGAGCATCATTCCGGAATTGAAGTAGGCTTCCGGTTCAAATTTCAGCCATTTGAGATGCTCGTCTTTTCTGCGGTAGGTCAGAATATCTTTTACGACAGCGGCATAATTGTCGCCGAGGTCCGTGTTGAAAAGCTCCGCCAGGTCTTTCTGCACGAGCATATCCGAATCCAGATACAGGATCCGGTCGTACTGACTGAACAGGTCCGGCAGTTCAAATTTCAGCATTGCGGTTGGGGTGACTCTTCCGCGAACCTGCTTCATTTTCAGAAAATCATCCGAAAGGGCTCTTTCGATAATGTTGACTTCGAAATCTTTTTCACGGAGGGAAAGCATTTTTTCTTTCGATCGGTCCGAAAGCCCTACTGTCAAAATATTGATGCTGTAATTATTGTCAGGATTTCTGTTTTCCCTGATCGAAGTCACGACAACCGTTGTCGGTAGCGCATAGTTCTCATCTGTAACCAGAACGACCCGTACGTTTGTACTTTTACCCGCCATTGTTGCTCCCGTTTGGTATGGTTTTCTGCTGCTTCTGAGTTGCCTGAGCAACTAATCCTGCTGTCCGGACTTTTTGATTTTGTCCCTGACCCTTTTTAAAATCTGTGTCAGTTTCTGCGTCATATAACACTTGTTGGATGCAGATGCCTGTTCCTGCTCTTCACCCGGTTCCTCTTCCTTCAGCGCCTGTGTGAGCCACTGCTTTGAGAATGCGCACCTTTCTTCAAGGATCCGGTTTACTTTTTCATAATCGATCTCCTTCCCCAGGAGATTATTCATGCGGATGTCCTCTGCCGTAATGCTCAGGCGGCTTTTCAGCCCCAGCAGTCCGAACAGCGATTCAAAACGGGAGCCGCCCCATTTTTTGTCAGAACAGCAGATGAACTGCCTGTTGAAAATGATGGAGAGTGCTGCCCCGTGATGCGAATCGGTGATGACGTATTTCGCGTTTTTGATGAAATAGAGCCATTCCTCTTCCGTAACGTCCTGCGGCGTATTCGGCAGGTCCAGGATCTTGCGGTTTTTCTCAAAGGAGTGGGCTTTCCCGTGCAGAATGTTGATCAGGGGAAGCCCGAGCGCTTCGGAGGCTTCCTGCAGGATCTGTTTTTTCTCTTCGGAGGGATTCAGCAGATAGGAAAGCATGAACCCCTGTTCCGGTATTTCTCCGAGAATATCTTTTTCCGTACGCTGTGCCTGAGCCGCGAGGTCATCCCAGTAATGTCTGTCGATCACAAAAACGGGATCCATGACCCATTCCGCGTCTTTATGGAATTTTTCTCTGCATATATCAACTGCCTGGAACTCACGAACTGAAAGTTTGTTAAACTGCGAAATATAGTATTCTGCCGGTGCGAGTTTGTCTTCCGTGACATTGAAGTTCTCGCCGAAAGATGCTGCATAGGCTATTTTTCGCTTTTCCGGGCGAACGAAATCAAGAAAGAACATGTACTGGTAGGCTGTAATGGCGCCGGGGCTCCAGACCTGGTCGGACCCGATCACGAAGGTGTCGCACAGGTCGCTGAAACGCGGCATCTCGTACCATGCGGTGCTTGCGCTTGTGTTCAGATGGCTTTCCATGAATTTGCGGGAAAAAACATCCAGCCCGTCAGGATGGTTTTCTTTCTCCCAGCGGTCGATCAGGATCACGCTGTATCCCATCTCCTCGATGAGCTTGTACAGCGCGTAATAGGTCGCCACGCTGCCGTAGTTGCTTGACCACCAGTATCCGGTCAGCCCTACGTCATAATGATCCAGCGGTGCCAGCCGCGGTGTGATCCCGGTCCTGACCTTTTTTTCCTTCCCGGTTTTTGAGGCGGCTTCCTTTATGCTGCCTGAGCTTGCTGATGCCGTTTTCGGCTTCTGCGGTTCGGGCGGAACGACTGCAAGCGCAGCCTGCAGCGCTTTGTGGTATCCTTCTTTCGGAAGCAGTCTGAAGAAAGTTTCCCGTCCCGGATGTTCTTTGGTCGGACGCACCAGCTGCCCGTTTGCCTTTTTAGCGAACTCTTCCGTGATTTCTGTGCGTTCGCAAAGCTTCATTTTTGGCTGTACCGCACTAAATACGGATCCTGCTTTTTCCGAGTTGACGAAAACAAGGGAGGTTCCTTTTCCATCATGCCAGCTTTTATTTATATCAGTAACTTTCCAGAAGTCACCAAGCGTAAAATCTCCCATTCGGGACAGTTTTGTGTAATGACAAGTCGGACAGCAGGGACGATTGATGATGCCTCGCAAAAACCCGATATACCATTCGGCTTTCGTTTTGTCCGGATGTTCAATATAACTGCTGCCATCGGAAAAATAAACATTTACATTTGTGATCCAGCCGTAATTTTCTTTTTTTCGAAAATCCACGTCGGTTATCGTTTTCCCGTTCGAAATTTCACTCAGATAAGACCGATAGGCAAATGTAGAATTTGCTGCGTGACAAATAATATCAGCGGTTATAAGATTTTCGGGATCTTCTCCCAGAAAGCGATATAAACCGGCGATTTGACACGGACAGCCGGTATATAATACCATACGATTTGCTTTAAGAGCTTTCTTAACTTCGCTGTAAGTATTCTGGGTGTCGCTTTGTACATATTTTGAGCTTCTCAACAGGTTCAGCTGATTTTCATTTTCAATACCAATATGATGAACGCTGCTGAAATCACTTTCGTAAGCGGCACCGAATACGATTCCGCCGCGTTCCAGCACATAATCTGCCAGCAGGGTGAACATCCCTCCGGAAGAACTGTTCCATCGGATCTCGTCGGATGCCATGACTGCGTAGCAGGTCCTTTGTTTGTTGCGGAAGGCTTCGGTTTTTTCAAACTCGATTTCCGGACATGCTGAAAAACATTTGCCGCAGCTGATGCATTTTTCAGAATCAATTACAGGGAACAGAAAACCTTCTTCATCATATTCCATGTGTATGGCACTCACCGGACAGGAATTCAGGCAGCTTCCGCATCCGGTGCAGCGGTTTTTCCCTACGATACTGATGTTTTTGATCTGCATTCCCTATTCTCCTATTGTTTCCAATTATACAATAATCTTTTAATCTGATGATAAATATCACGAAGATGCAGGAGCCCGTGTCCGGTCCTGCTTTGGTCATTCTTCCGTAAATTGGGCGGAGGGCTCTTCCTCCGGGATCTCTTTCCGGCCTGTTTCCATGGACCGGACTGCTTTTTCCTTCTTTTTTGCCTGCCGCTCGGCTTTTTCGTCAAGAAATGCCTGATAACGGTCGCAGGCTCCCTGGACATCGTCGGTAAATTCGACCTGTTCGCCCTTGTTCAGCCAAAGGATCTTTGTGCTCAGTGCGCGGATCGGCTCGAGACCATGGTTGACCATCAGGACCGTAATGCCGGAGCCCATGATCTCGCGCATTTTGGCATTGCTTTTGCGCCGGAAAGCCCCGTCCCCGACCGTCAGAACTTCATCCAGGATCAGAATATCCGGCTGAAGCAGGCTCGCCACGGAAAAGGCCAGACGCGACTTCATCCCGGAAGAAAGCTGTTTGAAACTGTAATCCTGGAACTCCTCAAGCTCCGCGAATTCGATGATCTCGTCGTATTTCTCATTCAGAAAAGCGCGGGTGTAGCCGAGGAGCGCTCCCCGCAGGTACGTGTTTTCCCGAACGGTCAGATACGGGTCAAAACCGCCGGAAAGTTCCAGCAGGGAAGAGATCTTTCCTTCATGATGGATCACGCCCTTTGTCGGCTCCATTACACCGGATATGGCTTTCAGAAGTGTTGATTTACCGGCGCCGTTTGTTCCGATGATGCCTAAAAAGTCTCCTTTTTCCAGCTTGAAATTAATATCTTTATCGGCCCAGAACTCCTGGACCTTGTATGTGCCTTTGATCTTTCGGACGATCAGCTCTTTCAGCCCGATCGATTTGATGTCTCCCCGGAGATAGCGGATCGATACATTTTTGACTTCAATTGCGCTCATTCAGCTCTCCTTAGACGTAGAACATAAACCGCAGGTTGTATTTTTTGTAGATGAAGATCCCGAAGAAGAAAATCAGCACCGCTTCCCCGAGCATCAGCAGATGGTAGCTTGGAGTGGGGATCTGAGCTTCCAGAACGACCATCCGGAAATACCGGATATACAGGTAGACCGGGTTCAGCAGAAACAGTTTCTGCGTCTGCGGTGGAAAGGAGTTCACGTTGTAAAAGATCGCGGAAAAATAGTGGAGCATCTGGATAACGATGCTGTACAGGTATTTGGTATCCTTTAAAAAAACGTACAGCGCGGAAAGGACCAGGCCGACTCCCAGGTTGAATACCAGCAGACAGACGATCGGGAAGATCAGCGCCAGCATCTTCCAGGTGAACGTGACCCCGTCGATGATGCAGAAGAAAAAGTACACCAGCAGGATCAGCAGAAAGTTCAGCAGGCTCTGGGTGTTTTTTGCGAAGAGAAACAGGTATTTCGGAACATTGATCTTGGTGAAGATCGACGCGTTGTCCGCCAGTGAGGTCATGCCGCCCTGGGTGGCTTCGCTGAAGAATGAGAAAATGATCGTCCCGGAGAAAAGATAAATGGTGTAATGCGGTGTGGTGCGCCCGAAGAAGCGCGTGAACACCAGCCTCATCACCAGCAGCTGACATAACGGGGAAAGAATGCTCCATAAAACGCCCAGCCAGCTGCGGACGTAACGTTTTTTGAAATCACGTTTTACAAGTTCTTCGAAAAGAAACTGATACTGTTTATATTTTTGGATGTATTTTTCGATCATAAATTTCGGATCCCGTTTTTCTGAATTATAACGGAAGACTTTGCTTCATTTTCATTTCCGGATTACGGCTGAGGTATGGAAAGCCTCCCGATATTCCGGCGGCAAAACCGGAAATCATCCGTCAGTGCCCGCGCAGGCGTGCCCTGACGGAACGCAGTGCGTGCTTTATCTCCTCCGGCAGCAGGTTCAGGAGCTTCTGCTTCCTGTTCATCGGAATCAGAGTGTTTTTCTGCGCGATGTTGTACTGCTGCATGATCAGCGACTCAAAATCACTGATGAAAATATCCGGCCGCGGTCCGGTGCCTTTCTGTTCGAAACTCTTCTTGGAAAGCGCCCTTTTGTTTTCCGGAAGCTTCAGCATCGCGCCCCATTTCTGATCCAGGGCGGGATCTGCCTGCGCCGGGAGTCCGTCCGAGGGTGTGAACTCCATATCGGTCAGCACTATCCGGTCCCCGGCCGTGCAGAAAGTGATCCGCACAAAGGCAAAGCGTTTGCTGAGAAAACGTGCGATACGCTTCATCGCGCGGAATTGTTTCGGTCTCTCGGGGCGGGGCCATATTTCTTCATGGATGATGTTGACCCGCTGCGGTGTCCAGGTCATGTTGTAAAGCGATTCGGATGGATATCCGTCCGGCCTGTCCCTTTTTGCCATAACGAACCGGGGCACTCCGTTGAAACAGTAAAACTGATAATCTGTCCGGCTGTTCCCGGTATCCGGCAGGTATTCTTCGGCAATGACCGAAGGGACTGCTTCCGCGTACTGCAGTTCAAGCCCTGAATAAACTGCGTAATTCGTGGCGAGCCAGAGCGTGAAAAGCTTCTCCGCTTCTTCCCGGTCAAAGGCCTGTTTATCCGGAACCGGACAGGTGAAGCCGTGTCCGTTGGCTGCCCTGAGCACAAAGCTTTCCGGCAGTTCGGAAAAATCAATTTCGCCAAAGCTGTTCCACATGCCGATCATACGGGGCAGAAACTGTTCTCCGATTTTTTCCCGGAGCCACTTTCTCCGCTGATACAGATCGCAGAGCCTTTTTTTCAGCGGAGTCCGGTCATAAAGCTTCAGCCACTGGATCTTATCGTAAAAAGTCTGCGGGGAAGCCAGATCCGGTGCCCGTCCGTCAGTCTCACGGCATCTGCGGATCAGGGCTTCTTCGTATCGATCGGTCGGCAGGCAGCGGAAAAAGTCGTAGGTCAGGGGGCTGTACTGATAATAATACGCTTCAGGATCCCGCATGACCGTCTGAAGACGTTCCCACTGTCCGTCGTCATACAGGCTCCGTTCCAGCTCTCCCGCAGCTTCGATCACGCGGAAATCTTCCGCGAACCGGTCCAGAAATTCGCGCCTGTATTCTTCCCCGATCCGGTTCAGGTTCCATTCATAGTTCTTGAAACGGTAAAGGGCACAGTACGGGGCAAACCGTGTTTCAATGCCGGGATTTTTCCGCAGGTATTCACGGATAAAGTCATACTCGTCGCACATGCAGTAGACTTTTCCTTTGGAGTGAAATGAGGAATTCGGATTGTCCCGCCGCAGACAGTAAAAGGCCTCGTTTTCGAAGTAAACACGGCGGGCCCGTGTATAGACCTGGAACCGGAACCCGTTGTCCTGATAGGACGCGCCCGGCGTTTCGTTCAGCCGGATATGATTTTCCCGCAGGAACTCCAGATCATAGATCCCGGCCCAGGGGGCGACATTTGCCTTCAGAACATCCGGATCTTCGGAAGCATCAATTACACGCCCGTAATAGGTTTTCGGCAGCCGGTTCAGGATGGTCTGCCGGATGTACCGGATCTCTCCGCCGGATGTTTCGTAGAAGAAGCGGAAATCTGCCTTGAGCGCCTGAACGGATTCACGGTCGGCGATCGCAAGCAGCTTTTCATACATCTCTGGAACGATGAAGTCATCCGTTTCAACGATGCCGAGATAGCGTCCTGCAGCATTATCGATCCCCAGATTGATCTGATATCCGTAGCTTTTCCGGTCGGAACGGAGCACGCGGATACGGTCATCTTTCCGCGCGTATTCGTTCAGGATCTCCAGTGTGCCGTCTGTTGAGCCCGCGTCCACGCAAAGGATCTCGATCCCGCGCAGTGTCTGGCCGATAACGCTGTCCAGACACTTGCGGATATAGGACGCCATATTGAGCGACGGCATGATGATGGAAATATCGGGCTGCTTCATACTGTGGTCCTGAAGGATCGTTTCGGATCAGTCGCGCCGGAACAGATCCCTGGTATACACTTTTCCCCGGACATCATCCAGAATGCTGTCATAGCGGTTGGCGATGATGGCGTCCGAGCGGCGTTTGAAGCGTTCGATGTCATTCACGACAAGGCTGTCGAAGAAGCGGCTCCCGTCTTCAAGCGTCGGTTCGTAAATGATCACTTCCGCACCGTTCGCGCGGATGCGCTTCATGACACCCTGCATCGCGGACTGTCTGAAGTTATCCGAGTTCGATTTCATGGTCAGACGGAAGATCCCGATCGTTGAAGAGTTGCCTTCGGTTCCTTTGATGCGGCCGTCCAGTGAATATTCCCGGATCCCGGACAGTTGGAGAACACGGGACGCGATGAAATCCTTGCGGGTGCGGTTGCTGTTGACGATCGCTTCGATTAGGTTCTGCGGTACGCCTTCATAGTTCGCCAGCAGTTGTTTCGTGTCTTTCGGAAGACAGTAGCCGCCGTAACCGAATGACGGGTTGTTGTAATAATCACCGATCCGCGGGTCAAGGCAGACCCCTTTGATGATGTTGCCCGTGTTCAGGCCCTTGAGCTCGGCATAGGTGTCCAGTTCATTGAAGAAGCTGACCCGCATGGCCAGGTAGGTGTTGCAGAACAGCTTGACTGCTTCGGCTTCGGTGGTGCTCATGAAGATCATTTCGGTGTCCGGCTTTTCGGAACATTCGCGAAGCAGTTCCGCGAACTCATGTGCCCGGGCTTCGGTCTTTTCATCGCAGCCGGCTATGATGCGGGAGGGGTAAAGATTGTCGTAGAGCGCTTTGGATTCGCGGAGAAACTCCGGACTGAATATGATGTTGTCCATTCCGGTTTTCTCTTTCAGCGAGGCGGTATATCCCACCGGGATCGTGGATTTGATGACGATCAGCGGTTTCTTTTCGCTGTCTTTCGTGCTCTCGGCGATCAGGCTGATGACGGATTCAACAGCGCTGGTGTCAAAAAAGTTCCTGAGAGCGTCATAATTTGTCGGGGCGGCGATAATGATAAACTCCGCGTCTTTATAAGCATCCCGGGCATCCAGCGTGGCATGAAGGTCCAGCTTTCTGGAACCTGCTTTTGCTTCCGCAAGATATTTTTCGATATATTCATCTTCGATCGGGGAAATAAAACTGTTCAGTTTTGCAACCTTTTCAGGAACAATGTCGACTGCTGTTACACGGTTCTTTTGAGAAAGCAGAACTGCCAGCGAAAGCCCGACGTAGCCGGTCCCGGCAACCGCGATTTTTCTGTTCATTCATTTTCTCCTGTTTCGTTCCGGGCCGGCAGGCTGCCGCTCCCGTTCTTCTGCCCATTGTACCATGAATCATATCGTGCATGGATAAATACGCAAAGAATTATACGGGCGGAACGCCTGAAACAAAGGGAGGATCCGGTGCTGCCAAAGCCGGATACGAACAGTTAATACGTGCTGCTCTGTGCGGTGTATGGGAATGTGCCGCTGTAAGACCGGAGTGTCTGTGCCTGACTTTGCTGCCCGGCCCTTTCCGATGGCCGGAGGTACATTCCCGGATGAGAAACGGCCGGGGCGCTGTGCTCAGTCCCGTCTGCCGGTCAAACGGGTCCGGAGGCGGTATTTCAGAAGGGATGCCTGATACAGGACCAGGAACCGGATCGGATCTTCTGTGAGCATCCGGATCCACTTCTGTTCTCCTGCATTGAACAGGCTCAGGTCGATCTCCCCGTTCTCCAGCCCCGCGCGGAATTCACTGCCCATCTGTTTCACAAATCCGGGACGGTATTTGCGCGCGATGACCTGCAGCCGGGCGGTATATCCCTGATATTTGCAGCGCCAGTACATCCCGCGGAACCGTTCCCATACCTTTTCATCCCGTTCGAGGATCTCCCGGACAAAATCGAATTCCCGGTTGATCGTGTACACCTTTTTCGGGTCATGGACAGACGAACCGGCGTTGTCGCGGCGGTTCATGTAAAACGCTGTGTCGATGATCATCGCACGGTGCGCATAGATAAAAGTCTGGATCCAGAAGCCCGTGTCCTGAAAAGCGGCTCCCGGTGTTGTGTTGTGCCGGATGTGATGCTGCTCGATGAAGCTGCGTTTGTAGATGCCGCTCCAGGTGTTCATGATAAAAGCCAGTGAGGAAGGCGCGGCGGCCGGGTCGAAGATCTTCCCGTAATCACCGGGATCGGACGAAAGCTGGTTCAGTGTTTTGATGTAAGTCCCGTCAGGCGCACTGACGAACCGGAAGAAGTCCGCTTTGATGAAATCAAGATCTTTCTCATGCGCGGTGCGGTACAGCGTCTCATACATGTCCTCCGGAACAAAATCATCCGGCTCGAGGATCCCGATGTATTCTCCGGAGGCGTTCTCCAGCCCGATGTTCATCGCGGCGCCATAGCCTTCATTCTTTTTGCTGATCAGCCGGATGCGCGGGTCAGCCGCCGCGTACCGCTCAAGGATCGCAGGGGAGCGGTCCGTGGAGCCGTCATTGATGCAGATGATCTCGATCTCTCGGAGTGTCTGGCGAACGGCACTTTCCATGCACTCTTCGAGATATTTTTCTACGTTGTAAACGGGAATGATGATCGAAACTTTCGGCTGCATAATTTTAGATCCGGGAAGGAACGGCCGGAAGTACTGCGGAATACTCCGCACCCTTCGGCGTGATCATGTGCTGATGCACATGTTTTTCTTCTTAAAATTTTAGCTTATCCCGGCCTTAATGTCAAATTTCGCCTTGAGAATTTTTAAAACGGGATAAAATTATTAATGACTAAATTAAAAATTATCCTTTCCCGGCAGGACCCGGGAGCAGAATGATAAGCAAAGGAGTTATTATGTGTCAGGTTAAACCCGGTACCGGCGGAGAACGCTATGTTCCTTACGAAGAACGCTGCGGCAATGAATCGATCGTTTATTTTACGCGGGACCTTTCCGCGGAGGGGCTGGAGAAGATCTATAAACGGATCTGCGCCCCGCTGACCGGCAAAGTCGCCATCAAGCTCCATACCGGCGAGCCCCACGGCCCGAACATCATCCCCCGGGAATGGGTCAAAAACCTTGTGGAAAAAGAGCTCCCGGATGCGCATATTATCGAGACCAACACTTTTTATGACGGGGACCGCTATACAACGGAACAGCACCGTGAGACCATAAAAATCAACGGCTGGACCTTCTGCCCGGTCGATATCACCGATGAAGAAAGTACCGCGCTGCTGCCCGTGAAAGGCGGAAAGTGGTTCACCGAAATGTCTGTCGGGAAAAACATGCTGAACTATGATTCCATGCTGACCCTGACCCATTTTAAAGGCCATATGATGGGCGGTTTCGGCGGTTCCAACAAAAATATCGGCATCGGCTGTGCGGATGGCCGCATCGGTAAGAAATGGATCCATCAGGCCGAAGGCTCCGACAATATGTGGAGTATTGCGGAAGAAGAACTGATGGAGCGCATCGCCGAATCCACTAAAGCGACGATCGATTTCTTCGGGAAACAGGTCGTTTACATTAACGTGCTGCGCAACATGTCCGTCTCCTGCGACTGTGAAGGCGTGGCAGCCATGCCGGTGGTCACCCCGAACATCGGGATCGTTGCTTCCGTCGATATTCTGGCGGCCGATCAGGCTTCCGTGGATCTTGTTTATGCCCTGAAGGAAGAAGAACACCATGATCTGGTCGAACGCATTGAGTCCCGCCACGGGCTGCGTCAGCTCAGTTATATGAAAGAACTGAAGATGGGCAATGACCGCTATTTCCTCATCGATATCGATCATGACGCCGACGGCCCCGATCTGCGCCGCCGGAATAGACGCAAACAGGCTGTCGGATAGCTCCGGCAGCCGTTTGATATGATGGAACAGCGCGTCAGACTGACGCAGACCAAGCGCCCCCGGTTTGACCGGAAGCAGCCTGGAGACGTTCCTGCCCTCCGCGCCGTCAAAGCTGGCGCAGGAGGTGGTATAGTTGCTGGTATCGAAGCCGATGGCGATCATTCCGCCGCCTCCCGGTCCCTGGAAAAGCTGCCCAGGATCCCGTTGACGAAGGTCGCGGTCTCCGGCTCCTCATACTTCTGGGTGAGCAGGACGGCCTCGTGGACGGCGACGTTCATCGGAACGTCCTCCACGTAAAGCTCTTCGTACATGGCAAGCTCCATGATGGCGCGGGCCAGGCTGGAGATGCGGTTCAGATTCCAGCCGATGGCATATTTGGCAATCAGCGCCTCCAGCTCTGCGCGGCGCTCGGTCACGCCGCGCACGACGGCGGTGATGTAGCGCTTCTGCTTCTCGCCGGGTGCCTCGGCATAGACCTCGTGCTCTCCCGCCAGACCTTCATAGTAGGCCTGATCGAAGCGGGTCTCCAAAACGGCGTCCACGGTTTCTCCGCCGCACTGGACGGCATAGATCAGATGGACGGCGATTTCTCTTGCGTTTGACCGTGTCATAGTGGCGCTCCGTTTCTATGTATTACGCTTTTGACATCGTGATGCCGCTCACGTTCACGTCCACGTTCGAGACCTTGAGGCCGGTCATGGACTCCACGGCGTTGTGGATGACGGTCTGGACGTTCCGGGCGATCTCCACCACGGAATGCCCGTAGAGCACGACCAGACTGCACTCGATGCGGACGCTATCCTCGCCGAGCGTGACCTTCAGACCCTTGCCGCCGTTCTTGCGGCCCAGGAAGCCGGCCAGATCGTCGCCCGCCAGAGCGACCACGCCCTCCACGTCCTTGACCGCAGCCGCGGCGATGGTGGTGATGACGTCCTCGTTGATGTTGACGGTGCCGTTTTCCAGCGTACTGGTGATGTAATCCTTATTCTCAGCCATGATAATTCCTCCTTGTGGAATGTCTCTTTCGGATATTGTATCACAAATTATGAAAAAAACAACTGCTATTTCTCATTTTACCTCAATAATTCGGATCTCCGGCAGCTCGTAGTCGGTCTGGCTCAGGATCACGTCGCTCAAAAGGGCCACGTCCGAGGCCTGAAGCCCCGATTCTCCCGCCGGGACAGCGACCGTGATCCCCTCCTCCGTCATATAGGCCACGCAGTCGGCGTAGCCCTTGGAGACTATCAGGCTCTCGATGGAGGCCTCCGCCAGAGACGCGCTGACGATCTCATCGAGCTTTGCAGTGCTGGCGGACAGGTCCTCCCCTTCCCCGGCGTAGGAGATCGTCTCCTGCAGCAGCTCCACCGCGCTGTCGCGGCTCTGCTGGCGGGAAAGGCGCAGGCGGGCGAACTGGTCGGCGGCGGGAGAAGCGGGCAGGTCCGCCCCCGCCAGCGCCTCCAGCGCCTCGCCGTCGGTCTGCATGACCAGGGCTGCGTCGTTCAGGACCTTATCCGAATCCAGGGTCGAGACCAGATCCACCTTCAGCCCCTCCTCATAGCGCCAGTTCAGATAGATCCCGGCGCACACCAGGACCAGAACCGCCGCCACGATCGCGTTTCGTTTCCAAATCTTCATCATCCATCCTCCATCATTTCATTTTGACCACCGTGATCCTGTCAGTCCCGATCCCAAGCAGGGCCGAGACCGCCGAGGCGAGCTGATAGCGCACCGCGGGGCTGTCCGCCCCCTCGCTGACGATCAGCGCGCCGCGAAAGACCGGATACTGCGTTCCGACCACGGCTGGTTCATTATATGAGCTCCCGCGGGACAAGATGACCGTTTCCTGCCGACGGACGGCGGAGCTCTGCGCGCCGTCGGTC
>CADBKS010000014.1 GCA_902795255.1 uncultured Chloroflexota bacterium | reverse complement strand
CCGTGACTCATTTTCAGGGCAGCGAAATATCTTATAAACCCGAAGCCGAAGTAAATATCTACTCACCGGCGGTTCGGGATATTCCTGTTTAACGTCCGCGGCGGCGGGGGTGGGGTAAAATTGTAAGGTTGAGGACTTTACGGATGCAGATGATCACTCCGACACCGACGCCTCTTGGGGCGAACGCTTATATTATCGACCTTCACCGGCTCGGGAAGGTTGCTTTTCTTACGCTGCTGGTGATCATTCTGGCCGCGCTGCTGCTGAAGATCATTCTGGATCTGCGCAGTTTTCATTATAAAGACTGAAAGAATAAGACTTATGGATATGGAAAGCTTTTTTGCCGCTATCCGCGCGCAGCGGCAGACACAGGAAAAAGAACTGACCGGCGAGACTTTTCTGATCGCGGGGCTCGGCAATCCCGGGCGTGAATACCGCGAAAGCCGGCATAACTTCGGCTTCATGGTGCTGGACAGGCTGGCGGAACGGCTGAACGTGCAGTTTACGAAAGAACAGCAGAAAGCGCTGATCGCCACAGCTGCCTATGAAGGGCGGAAACTGCTGCTGGTCAAACCGCAGACCTATATGAATGAATCGGGGCGGGCTGTTGTCCCGCTGCTCCGCTATTACAAACTGAACCAGGACCATCTGCTGGTGATCCATGACGATATGGATCTGCCTTTCGGCACGCTGCGTGTGCGCCCGAACGGGAGCAACGGCGGGCAGAAGGGGGTAGGATCGATCATCACGCAGCTCGGCAGCCAGGACTTCAGCCGCATCCGCTGCGGCATCGGCCATCCGCCGGGACAGATGGAAGTCGTGGATTTCGTACTGAACAAATTCGGGAAGGAAGATGAAGAACTGCTTCCGGCCGTACTGGAGAAGGCTTCTTCCTGCGCGCTGGATTTCACGGTGCAGGGTTTCACATACTGCATGAACCATTACAACGGCCGGGTGGAGGGCTGAAATGCTGAACCGCATCGGGGCGCTGGACGAATTCAGATCTTTATGTGAACGCATCGGTTCCGAAAACGACCGGGTTTTCGGCTCTCTGGGACTGATGCATGCTTCACGCTACCCTGTCAGCGCGGCGCTGTATGAAGAGCTGAAACGTCCGATCCTGTTCCTGACCGACCGGCCGGAACAGGCGCTGCTGGCCCTGGACGAAATCGCGTTCTGGCACCCGAAAAGCGACCGGTTCCTTTTTCCGGCGCCGGAGCCGCATTTTTATGAGAATGCCGCGTGGAGCATGTCGGTCCGACATGACCGGATCCAGACGCTGACGCAGCTGACCCGGCTGCTGCTGCCGGGAACGGACAAACCGCCGGCCATGCCGCTCATCACAGCGCCGATCCGGGCTGTCATGCAGCGGACACTCAGCCGGCAGGAATTTATCCGGGCACTCAAACAGATCCGTGTCGGGCAGGAGATCTCTTCCACCGCGCTGCTGCGTCTGTGGAGCTGTTCCGGATATGAGGCGGAAGAAGCCGTGCTGGAGCCGGGCCAGTACTCCCGCCGGGGGGAACTGATCGATGTCTGGCCCCATTCGGAACCGTATCCGCTGCGGCTGGACTTTTTCGGGGATGAGATCGAATCCATCCACCGTTTTGACCCGGCCACCCAGCGGAATATCGTACCGCTGCAGAGAGCGGTGATCCCGCCGGCAGGCGAGGTGATTTTTTCCGAAAAGGAGTCCGCGGAACTGCAGCCGGAATCCCCGCGGGATTTCCAGCTGCCGCTGGTCCACCGGACGCCGGCCTGTCTGCTGGATTATCTGCCGAAGGACACGCTGATCCTCTGTGAGGATATGGAATCGGTCCGGAGCATGGCTGAGGATCTGGAAGAGGAAGCGGAGGCCCTCCGGAAAGACAGCATTGAGCTCGGGACGCTTTCGGAAGATTATCCGGAGCCCTATATCAGTTTTTCGGAGCTGCAGGACCGGATGTCCGATTATCCGCTCATCGATCTGGGCCGCTCCGATGTTCCGGACAGCTGCAGTCTGGCGGATTCATTTACGCCGACCGACCGCTTCGGCGGCCATCTGGATACCTTCCTCGATTTTCTGCAGGCGCGTGCCCGGGCAAAGGAGCCCGTCAGCGTCATCAGCCGCCAGGCGGAACGGATCAATGACCTGTGGAAAAAGGCTGAACACGGGCCGGAGATCTGCGAACCGCTCTTCTGTGAGGATTCCCTGAGCGAAGGGTTTATCCTGAATGCGGATGACGGCAGCCGTTCATTCGTGATGACCGACAGTGAGATCTTCGGATGGAAACGGCCGGTCCCGCGCAAGGCGGTCCGAAAAAATATTGACGCGCCGGAAAAGTTTTTTGCCGACCTGAAGGAAGGCGATTACGTCGTCCATGTCGATTACGGGATCGGGATCTATGACGGTCTGGTAAAACGGACGATCGACGGCGTCTCACGGGACTTTCTGCGTATTCTTTACGCGGAAGGGGACCAGCTTTTTGTGCCGGTCCACCAGGCGGACCGGCTTTCCAACTATGTCGGGCCAAACGGGAAAACCCCGGAGATCACCAGGCTGGGGACCCGGGACTGGGCAACGGCCAAGAGCTTCGTCCGGGAAAAGGTGCTGGAGGTCGCCAATGACCTGCTGGACCTTTATGCCAAACGGCAGGTCACGCCCGGCTATGCTTTCTCCAGAGACAGCATCTGGATGAAGGATCTGGAAGGCGCGTTTCCTTTTGAGGAGACCGAGGACCAGAAAACCGCGATCCGCAAGGTCAAGGAGGATATGGAAAGCCCGCGGCCGATGGACCGCCTGATCTGCGGCGACGTGGGATACGGGAAGACCGAGATCGCACTGCGCGCGGCTTTCAAAGCTGCCTGCGACAGCAAACAGGTCGCGATCCTGGTACCGACGACTGTTCTGGCCCAGCAGCACTACGAAACCTTCCGGAAACGCTTTGCGGCCTTTCCGGTCAATGTGGAAATGCTTTCCCGCTTCCGTACGCCGAAACAGCAGACGGAAATCTTAAAGAAACTCGCGAACGGAGAGATCGACATCATCATCGGCACGCACCGGCTGGTCTCAAAGGATGTCCAGTTCAAGGACCTGGGACTGGTGGTCATTGACGAAGAGCAGCGTTTCGGGGTCGCGCAGAAGGAATTTCTGAAAAAACTGCGGGCACGGGTGGATGTTCTGACGATGACAGCCACACCGATCCCCAGGACGCTGTATATGGCGCTGACCGGTGTCCGCGATATTTCCAACATCAATACGCCGCCGTACGAGCGGGTCCCGATCACGACGTATGTCGGGCCCTACTCCGAAAAAATCGTCAGGCAGGCGATCATCCGGGAAATGGAACGGGGCGGGCAGACTTTTTTCCTGCACAACCGGGTCCAGTCCATCTATGCGATGAACGATTATCTGCGGCGGCTGGTGCCGGAAGCTCGGATCGGTGTTGCCCACGGACAGATGGCGGAAAAGCAGCTTTCCGCGGTCATGGATCAGTTCTATAACGGCGATCTGGACGTGCTGCTGTGCACATCGATCATTGAGTCCGGGCTGGACGTCCCGAACGCGAACACGCTGATCGTCAGCCGTGCGGATACGTTCGGGTTGGCACAGCTTTACCAGATCCGCGGACGGGTCGGGCGCAGTTCCCAGCGGGCGTATGCTTATTTCTTCCGGCAGCGGGGGCATAAGCCGACCGAAGCCGGTCTGGAACGGCTGGAAGTGATCGCGGAGAACACCCAGTTCGGTGCCGGATATACCATCGCCATGCGCGACCTGGAGATGCGCGGGGCCGGCGAGATCCTCGGGAACCGGCAGCACGGCGCGATCGCGTCCGTCGGGTTCCAGCTGTATACGCGCATGCTGGCACAGGCCGTCCGCAATGTCCGGGACATCAGAGGGGTGGAAGTATCGGATGAGGATCTCGGTATCACACGGGAAATGGCATACCTGTTCAACCCGATCACAGTGGAGCTGCCGCTGAACATCGGGATCCCGGAGGATTATATCGAAGACGACCAGACCCGGATCAAGCTGTACCGGCGGATGGCTTCGGTCAGCCGGGAGGAGGAACTGGACGCGCTGGACGCGGAATTCACGGACCGGTTCGGCCCGCTGCCGGCTGAGATCCGGAATCTGCTGTACCAGATCCGGGTGAAGATCCTTGCCGAACCGATCGGGCTGAGCGCGGTCGTTAAAGAGGGCAATGACATCGTCCTGAAATTTCCACCGCTGCCGGGAAATGCCGAACGGCGGAACCTGCCGGCGCTCGGTTCCGTAATCAAACCGGGGAAGAACGGATACCGCTTCACGGTCTCCAACTGGGAAACGGAGGTCTGGCAGCGGAACCTGCTGAAGATCCTGCGGTATCTGGCATCAAAAATGCACTCTTAAAATATGAAATAAGGCTGAGTGTGTCCAGCCCCGGCACGCATATAAGTCACATGAGCGGCCGGCTGATTTGAATTGGAGGAGAAAATGAAAAAATATACACTTGTCGTGCTGCTTATCGCGCTTGCTGTTCTTCTGACCGGCTGCAGTCAAAAGAAGATCGATGAACTGACTGCCTCATTCAATGCCGAGAAGGAATCCCTCGCTGCCGCTGCTCAGGAAAAACTTGACGCCGTCACCGCTGAAAAGGACGCGCTGATCGCGGAAGCCCAGAGCCAGATCGATGCACTCACCGCCGAAAAAGACGAGCTGACCGCGAAGGCTGAAGAAACGCTGAACACCGTCACGGAAGAAAAAGACGCCCTGATCGCCGAAGCCCAGGCCAGCATCGATGCGCTCACTGCCGAGAAAGAAAGCCTGATCGCCGATGCCGAGAAGAACCTGAAGGACGTCACCGACGCGAAAGATGCCCTGATCGCCGAAGCGCAGGAAAAGCTGGAAGCCGTCACCGCCGAAAAGGACGCACTGACCGAGGAAGCCCAGAAACAGATCAATGATCTGACCGCTGAAAAGGACGCTCTGGCCGTGGAGCTCGGTGAGCAGCTGGAAGCTTTACAGGCGGAAAAAGATGAAATCGCCGCAAAACTGGAAGAAACGCAGACCAAACTGACTGAAATGACAGTCACATACGAGAACCTGCTTGCGGAGAAAAACGCAACGGAAAAGGCACTCAGCGAACTGCAGGCCGAACTTGCAGCCCGCGACCTCCAGCAGGAGGAAACCGTTACTCCGGCCGAGCCGAAAGCTGCTCCGAAGATGCACAAATAAAGGCATCCGGGACCGAACATCAGAATAAGAGCTGCGGCCTTCCGCTACGGAAGGCCGCAGTATTTCAAACCGCACCGAATGGTGCGGCAATACCGTTTTTATACGGAGAAACCGACACCGTATTATAATTTGGATATGAATGCTGCTATAGACCCGAAAACCGTACACATCGTCAACGACACGGAGACGCTGGCAAACTGTCTTGAAAAACTGAAAAATACCCGTGTGGCTGCTGTTGACACGGAATCCGACAGCCTTTTCGTTTACTACGAAAAGGTCTGCCTGATCCAGATCAGCGCGGACGGGGAAAGTTATCTTATCGATCCGCTGGAAACGGGGGATCTCTCGGCACTCGGGGAAATCTTCGCGAACAAAGACATCCTGAAGATCTTCCACGCTGCCGAATATGACATCATGTGTCTTAAGCGGGATTTCGGATTTACCTTTGAGAACCTTTTTGATACGATGCTGGCCGCCCGGATGCTCGGCAAAAGCGAAGTCGGGCTGGGGCCGCTGGTCGAAAATGAATTCGGGATCCATCTGGACAAAAAATACCAGAAAGCCAACTGGGGGATCCGGCCGCTGAGCCGTGAAATGCTCCGCTACGCCGTATCCGACACGCGGTTCCTGACCGCACTGAAGGACCGGTTCTCCGTCCAGCTGAAAGAACGGGGCATGGAAGCACTCGCCGAGGAGGATTTCCGGCGCTTGTGCAAACTGCCCGCGGGGGCGTCGGAGCCTCCGGCACCGCTCTGGTGGAAGGTCAGCGGCGGAACGGAACTGGATCTGTCCCAGGCCGCGGCCCTGCAGGGGCTGTGCGAATTCCGCGAAAAGGAAGCACAGGTCCGGGATCTGCCCTCCTTCAAAGTCCTCTCAAACGCCGCTCTCGTGAGCATCGTGCTGGAGGATCCGCAGACAGAAGGCCAGCTCCGCCGCATCAAAGGCGTCAATGATGCCGTCGTGCGCCGGTACGGAAAAAGCATCCTGCAGGTCAACAGGAGCTGGCGCACCCGGAAGCACATTCCCATGCCGACACCCCAGCAGCGGCCGCCGAACGGGATCCTCAGCCGGAAAGAACGTCTGAAAAACTGGCGGAAGGAAAAAGGGCTCCGCCTGAACGTACCCTCCGATGTGATCCTGCCGCGCGAAACGCTTGAGAGCATTGCCGAAGCCGGGCCTCAGTCGGCACCCGAGCTGCAGGCGCTGATGCAAGAGTGCCCTGTCCGATTCGGGAAATTTGGGGAGGAGATCCTGAGCATCTCGCGCTCCGTTCCCGCCGATGAAGAAAACCGAGAGAGGTGACCGCCATGCTTGCGCGCGTATATTCCTGTGCCATCACCGGACTTTCCGGTACGATCATCGAAGTTGAAGTCGACAGTTCCTTCTCCGAAGAGCCGAAAACGATCGTTGTCGGGCTTCCGGACACCGCCGTGCAGGAGAGCAAGGAACGGGTGAGAGGGGCGATCCGCAACTCCGGTTTGAAAAACCTGCGCAACCGCATCACTGTCAATCTGGCACCGGCCGATCTGAGAAAAGAAGGGCCGTGTTTTGACCTTCCGATCGCGATCGGGGAACTGGCCTGCCGGGATGAAAGCTGGATCCCGCTGCTCCATGACGCGCTCATCGTCGGGGAGCTTTCCCTGGACGGGTCCGTGCGGCATATCCGGGGTGTGCTGCTGATCGCCGCAAAGGCGAAGGAAATGGGCTTCAAACAGGTCTGCGTTCCGGCATGCGACGCGCCGGAAGCGGCACTGATCCCGGACATCGAGGTGCTCCCGGTCCATTCCCTGCTGGAGCTTTACCAGCACTTTACCGGGATCAAACAGATCGAACCGCAGCCGAAAGCGGATCTGACCGAAACCGCCGTCACCGTACGAACGGACTTCAGCGAGATCAAAGGGCAGGAACATGTCAAACGGGCCCTGGAAATTGCCGCGGCCGGCTCCCATAACGTTCTGATGAGCGGGTCGCCGGGTACGGGGAAAACGTTACTCGCGAGGGCTCTGCCTTCGATCCTGCCGCGCATGACCCTGGAAGAGAGTCTGGACGTAACGCGGATCTATTCGATCGAGGACCTGCTTCCCGCCGATACCCCGCTGATCCAGACACGGCCGTTCCGCGCACCGCACCATACGGTCAGCTATGCCGGACTGGTGGGCGGGGGGAACATTCCCCGGCCGGGAGAGATCTCCCTGGCACACCGGGGTGTCCTGTTTCTGGATGAGTTTCCGGAGTTCGATCCCCGGGTGCTGGAAGTTCTGCGGCAGCCGCTGGAGGATAAGATCGTGACGATCTCCCGTGCGACCGGCTCCTACAGTTTTCCCGCGAACTTCATGCTGGTAGCGGCGATGAACCCCTGCCCGTGCGGTTATTACGGAGACCCGACCCATCACTGCACCTGCTCCGAATACGCGATCCAGCGCTACCAGAAGCGCATTTCCGGGCCGCTGCTGGACCGGATCGACATCCAGGTCAATGTCCCGCGGGTCGAATACGAAAAGCTCAGCAGTGATACGGTCGGAGAGCGGTCCGAGGTCATCCGGGAACGTGTTGAAGCCGCGAGAGAACGGCAGCGTGCCCGATTCGCAAACGCAAACGGCATTTCCTGCAACGCCGAAATGGCTCCGGCCGAGATCCGTCAGTACTGCAGGCTGGACGCCGAAGGGGAAAAGCTGATCCGGAACGTGATGACCCACTACAATATCTCCGCGCGGGTCTATCACCGGCTTCTGAAACTGGCAAGGACGATCGCGGACCTCGATAATTCGGAAAACATCCTGCCCGGACATATCGCAGAGGCGATCCAGTACCGTCCGAGAAGCAGCTGAACACGCCTTTTTTCGGATATGATATAATAAGATGACGGTCCAGTGGGACCGGAGTTTAAGCTGAAATCGCAGAAGGTTTTTGATATACAGCCCGTGAGGCTGTTTACTGAGTTATGGAACCCGGAAGTAATCTTCCGTCCCTCGCGGACAATACCCTTTTACTGATCCTGATCGTTTTTACGGCAGCCGACCTGCTGGCGGCGATCATCCTCCATGTTTACCGTTCTCTGCTTGAAGAAAACATCGTCATTCCCGGCGGGGAAGACAAAAGCGCAAACCGTCCTGTCAGCGAAAGGCTGCTGGATGACTGTTCGCTGATCGAAAAACTCCGCACAGGGGCCCGGTTTCTCACGATCATGACCGGCTGTCTTGCCGTTGTTTATGAGATCCGGATCTTTTCATATGAACTGACCGCCTGGGTCCTGCTGCTGTATTCCTGCTGTACGGCACTCATCCTGATCCTGCTCGAAGCAGCAATGATCGGGATCTTCTGCCGGAAACCGCAGAAAACAGCGGACAGCCTTGCCGGTTTCTGCGTGTTTTTCAGCCGGCTCTTTACACCGCTGTACCTGCTCCGCAGGAAGCTCATCCCGGAACCGGTCTCCGAAGTCCCGGCAGATGTTCAGGAAGAGGAGAGCCATCTGAAGGACTGGGTCGAAAACATTCCGGAAAACACGCTGCTGGAGCAGGAAGAAAGGCAGATGATCCGTTCGATCGTGCATTTCTCCAACACCATGATCCGGGAGATCATGATCCCCCGTGTCGAGATCGACGCGCTGGAGAAGGAAACCCCGATCGAGGAAGCTGCCAAGCTGGTCCAGGAATCGGGTCATTCCCGGCTGCCGGTATATGACGATGAGATCGACCGGATCGTGGGCGTGCTGTACGCAAAGGATCTTCTGCAGGCTTATGTGGACAAGCGCACTGTCACGCTCAGTGAACTGATGCGGAAACCGCTTTTCGTACCGGAATATAAGATGGCCGGTGACCTGTTGAACGAGATGAAGGCCACCGGAATCCATATGGCAGTCGTCGCGGATGAATATGGCGGGACCTCCGGAATCGTATCCATGGAGGATATCGTTGAAGAGATCGTCGGAGAGATCCGTGATGAATATGATGACCGGGAGGAAGAACTGGTCCAGAAACTCGGAGAGGAAGAATTCTCCTTCCTGGGCAGGATCGACCTTGAGGACGTTAACGAATACCTCGGCACGCATCTGACACGGGAATCCGCCGAGACGCTGGCAGGGTACCTGATGTCCCGGATCGGAAAGATCCCGGCGCTCAAAGAACGCACCGAGACAGAAGGCTGGACCTTCGAGATCGAAGAGCTGTCCGGCCGACGCATTCAGCGGGTACGGGCTTTCCGTACTCCGGTTGAGAACCAGGAAGAAGAGGAAAAAGATGATAAGCAGGGATAAAAAACAGGAACTGGCCGATCTGGCCGTTGAAATGCGCAAACGCAGCTACATTCCTTATTCGCACTATGCTGTCGGAGCCGCGCTCCTGACCAAAAGCGGGAAGATCTTCACCGGCTGCAACATCGAAAACGCGGCATACCCCGTAACCATCTGTGCGGAACGCACCGCGATTTTCAAAGCTGTCTCCGAAGGGGAGCGGGAATTTGAAGCCATCGCCATCGCGACCGAGGACGGTCTGGGATATCCCTGCGGTTCCTGCCGACAGGTCATGGCGGAGTTCGCGCTGGATATGACCGTCATGCTGGCCGACCGGGAAGGGCACATCACTGTCGAATCGACCGTGAATGAGCTGCTGCCCGGCGCGTTCACGCCCAATAAACTGCTTGACCGCTGAGTTGTGGAACGTTCGGTACATTTCCGGGCGATCGTCGTCCGGCATGTCAATTATGACGAGGCGGACCGGTTCATCACTTTTCTGAGTCCGTTTCAGGGGAAGGTATCCGCGCTGGCCAAAGGGGTCCGCAAGCTGAACTCCCGCAAGGCAGGGCATCTGCAGCCTTTCACCTATGTGGATGTGCAGCTCAGCAAGGGGCGCGGTGCGTCATGGCTGGTGACACAGGTTTCCACGATCGAAGCTTACCCCGAGATCACGGCATCCCTGGAGAAAACCGTGCGGACTTCCTGCATTCTGGAACTGGCGGAACGGTTCTCACTGGAGAACGTGGAAAACGTCCCGCTGTTCCAGCTGACGCTGGACACGCTGCGCCGGTTTGCCGTATTTGAGGATACATTCCCGGCTCAGCGCTGGTTCGACCTGCAGCTGCTTTCCGTGGCCGGATACCGGCCGCAGCTTTTTGAATGCGTCCGCTGCAGAAAAAAAATCATGCCGGAAGACCAGTTCATCCATTACGGCATGGGGGGCGTGCTTTGCCCGGACTGCGGAGAACTCATCCGCGGGTCCCGGCATATTTCCATGAAAACGCTCAAATTCATGCGCTATTATCAGACCCATCCGTTTCCGGAAGCGGCCGCAGCCGGCTGGCCGCAGGATATCCGGCTGGAATCGGAAAACATTCTGACCGGCTACCAAAGCTATCTGCTGGAACGCAAGACCAACAGCCAGCAGTTCCTTGAACAAATGTGAGTATTCAGGAAAGGATCGAAATATGGAAAAAACCATCAGAGCGGGTGTCATCGGGTGCGGAAAAGTCGGGCCCTTCCATGCAGCCGCTTATCAGAAGATCGAAAACTGCGAACTCTGCGCGGTCTATGATGTACAGGAAGACCGGGCCGAAGCTTTCGCAAAGAAATACAACGTAAAAGCCTATACGTCCATCGAAGCCATGATCAAAGAAAGCGGACTGGATGTCGTCAGCATCTGCACCCCGCATCCGGTCCACCGGCAGGCAGCCGTTGAGGCGCTGCGCTTCGGAGCCAATATCGCGATCGAAAAACCGCTCGCTTCCTCTCTGGAGGACTGCGATGCCATTCTGGAAGCGGCTGAAGCGAACCATACCACCGGGACGGCGATCTGCCAGCGGCGTTTCTTCCCGCCCTCCATGCGGATCCGCAAAGCGATCGATGAAGGGAAGATCGGACGCCCGATCCTCGGGACCGTCAACATGTACGGATGGCGGGACATGGCATATTATGCCAGCGACCCGTGGCGCGGGACCTGGAAAGGTGAAGGCGGCGGGGTCCTGGTCAACCAGGCGCCGCATCAGCTGGACCTGCTGCTGTGGTACATGGGAGAAATCGATGAACTTTACGGGATGTGGGATACGCTGAACCACCCGGATCTCGAAGTCGAGGACACCGCGCTGGCGGTCATCCGCTTCAAAAACGGCGGGATGGGAAACATCGTTGTCAGCAACTCACAGAATCCGGCCCTGTACGGGAAGGTCCATGTTCACGGTGAGAACGGAGCTTCCGTCGGGGTGCAGACGGACGGCGGAGCCATGTTCATCGCGGGTGTTTCCTCGATCACGGAAGCGCCTTACAATGATATCTGGACCGTTCCGGGCGAAGAAGGGCTGAAGGATCAGTGGAAGGAAGCGGACGAAGCATACTTCAAGACCATTGACGCAACGACACACTTCCATTATGTCCAGCTCAATGACTTCATCGAAGCGCTGCGGACGGGCCGGAAACCGCTGATCTCTCTTGAAGATGCCCGGCGGACCGTGGAACTGTTCACCGCGATCTACCGCTCCCAGCGGGACCATAAACCGGTCCGTTTTCCGCTGGTCCCCGAAAACAGAACGGATTACGACGGCCGTCTGGCCTGAACGGGACTTGATTTCCGGCCGGATCATCTGTATAATCATTGTAAAAGCATAAACAAAGGAAAAACCTATGGCAAAAATCGTAACAAACAATCAGGAAATGATCGATTTCAAGGCAAAGAAGGATTTCTTCGTCGGGATCGATTCGGACGGGTGCGTATTTGACGCCATGGAGATCAAACATAAGGAATGCTTCATCCCCAATACGGTCAATGCGTGGCGGCTCCAGACCGTTTCCCGTTATGCACGGGAAGTTCATGAGTTCGTCAATCTGTATTCAAAATGGCGCGGCCTGAACCGCTGGAAAAATATCGTCCGCACATTGGACCTGCTTCGGGAGCATCCGGAAGTCAAACGGCGCGGATTCGAAGTCATGCCGGTGGATGGCATCCGCGGATTCGTGGAAAGCGGGGCAAAGCTCAGCGACGCGGGCCTGTTTTCATACATGAAAGATCATCACGAGCCGGATCTGCAGATCGGTGTGCAATGGTCATCGGATGTGAATGCCGCAATCGAGCGCATCGTTCACGGCATGATGCCCTTCACTCCCGTTAAACCGAGTATGCTCGCACTGGCTCCGGAAGCGGACCTGGCATGCGTTTCCGCGACCCGCAATGTCGATCTGGCGAGAGAGTGGACCTTCGCAGGGATCCTTGACGATGTGGACCTGCTCTGCGGTCAGGAAGTCGGGACAAAAGAACAGATCCTTCAGATGACCGCGGTCGGGAAATATCCGAAAGACCATATGCTGATGATGGGCGACGCGCCCGGCGACCTCGCGGCCGCACGGTCAGCAGGGGCGCTGTTCTTCCCGATCAACCCCGGATACGAAGCCGACTCCTGGGACCGATTCTACAGCGAAGGATACAAAAAGTTCCTTGAGGGGACTTTTGCCGGTGCATACGAAGACAAACTGATCCGCGAATTCGAAGCGCTGCTGCCGGAAGTTCCGCCATGGCAGAAATAATTTGAGTATTTTGGGAAAAATCGCTTATAATTGATGAAACCTAATAAGATTCAGACTATATTCAAAGCGGGAGGTTATGCTTATGAAAATTCATGAATCTGCAGAAGACTATCTCGAAATGATCCTTGTCCTGAAACGGAAAAAGGGTGCGGTCCGCTCGATCGATATCGCAAGGGAAATGAACTTTTCCAAGCCGAGCGTAAGCATCGCGATGAAAAAACTGCGCGAAGACGGACTGATCGAAATCAGCGAAGGGCATGAGATTGACCTGACACCTGCAGGACAGGAAATCGCAGAAAGGATCTACGAGCGCCACATCGTCCTCAGCCAGGTTCTGATGAAACTCGGCGTTGATGAGACAACGGCGGTGAAAGAGGCCTGCCGTATTGAGCATGTGATCAGCCAGGATTCATTCGAAAAGCTGAAAACAGCCGTAACAGAAGGCAATTACATCTGATACATCCGGAAAAGAAAACTTCCTCAAAAATGAGGAAGTTTTCTTCACAGATCACAGCGGAAAGCGCTTTTTCAGTCCTGATCCGCTGTTTTTTCGCCCTTATAAATGGGGGTCAGGACCTTCAGCTTATTATAGATATCCCGCCACTGCACCTGTGATACGCCCATCTTGGAGCGGATCACATCCATCGGAACTTCTTCCACGTAGTCTTTCACGAAACAGGTCCAGCGGCACATCGCGAAGGAAAGATGTTTGGTCAATTCCGCATCCCGGCTGAGATCTTCCAGAAGGTATTCAAGTCTGCGCGGTGACCAGGGGAAAATCTTATCAGCGGGTTTATATTGTTCAAGATATTCATCCAGAACGGGAAGGATCGAAGCCGGCAAAGCGATCGTGCGCTCTTTTGCATGGTTCGTACCGTTCGCATAACGGATAAAGAGCCGGGGTTCTTCCGGTTTCTCACGTTCAATATGGTTCTTGGAAATACCGAGCGTCTCGCTCTTTTTGATGCCGGTGGAGATCAGCAGACGGAAAAGCAGCGCGTTTCTCGCATCAGGCTTCTTCTTTGTTCGATAGGCGTCAGCGGCGGCTAAAACCCGTTCATACTCTTCCTTCGTAAGGATCTCCGGAAGCGGTGAGAGCACTGCCTGCTGGGTGATCGCGGCAGCCGGGTCATCTTCGATCACGCCAAAGGTATGCAGCCACTTGAAAAAGGATTTGATCGATGTGATCCGTCTGGAATTCGTTTTCGGGCTGCAGGGAACCTGCCGTTCATTGTTCATCCAATCCAGAAAATTGCTGATATCTTTCGTTGTAACCGAACCAATGGTTTTATCCGGTGAGAAATATGATGCGAACAGCTGGATGTCCCCTTTGAACGCTTTGATTGTATAAATCGATTTATTCTGGTCAACAAGATACCCTTCCCACGTGCGGATCACCGCGGGGAAAGTGGTATCAGCATTAATAAACTGATTCGAAACCCCTATATTATTTTCCATGAACCACCCTTCATCAATAATATGTTTTCTAATAATTGACTTTTTTAATAATAATTCAAAAAATAAAAATCAACCGACAAATATTATACAGTTTTTTCCGTAATATGACAAAATAATGTCGATTATTTTACACAACCCAGCTCATTCCAGTGCAGGTTAAATGCAATTAATCATGTCAAATGTGATATACCAAATTATATTTTTTCCTGCCAAAATGGTAGAATTAATAATGCGGTTATATTACAAAATGGTAGGACCGCTTAACTTATGAAAAGACAAAACACAATCGCAATTTTATCCTGGGTCTCATTGGGGCTGATTTTTCTGGCAGTGATGCTGACGGGCTTTCAATTGATCCGATACAGTCAAATGCGCTCAAATTATCCGCTGGACCTGACAATCGGCGATATCCCCGTCGGCGGATTGAACTCGACAGAAGCAGCAGAACGCCTGATCCGCGCATACGGGATCCCGATCGAACTGGTTTACGGTGATGCGGTGATCCAGGTAAGTCCCTCTTCGATCGGTTTCTCGCTCAACCTGGAGACGATGCTGGCCGCAGCCGATATTCAGCGTATCCGCCGCGGGTTCTGGGAAGACTTCTGGAACTACATCTGGAATTCCCTGCCGACCCCGCAGCCGGTTCCGCTTTCCGCAACGATTTCAGAAGAACGTCTCCGTGATTACCTGGTCAATGAAATCGTCCCCAGATACGATCAGACCGCCAAGGCGCCTGTCCCGATCCAGGGAACGGTAGGGTTCACGCAGGGTGAATCCGGACGGGAACTGGATATCAACCGCTCCATTACGCTGATCCAGCAGGCGCTTCGGTCCTCCAGCCAGCGCCGTGTATCCCTTCCGTTCAACCGGACATCCCCGCCGCAGGCATCTTCGATCAGCCTTGAATATATGATCCGCCAGATCCTGCAGCAAAACGAATTCGACGGCGTCGCCGAGTTTTATATTCTCGATCTCGAGCGCAGAAATGAGATCAGCATTGCCTTTTCCGATATGCAGAGCATTCCGACCGGCGTATCCTTCACAGCCGCAAGTACGATCAAGGTCCCGATCATGATCTACACCTATGCCAACCGGGACCTGCCGCTTCCGGAATCCATGCAGAGAAGCCTGGAACTGATGATCGAAATCTCGGAGAATTCCCCCGCGGACGAGCTTCTCCAGGCGATCAGCGGGAACCTGGCCCCGAATATCTTCACGGAAGACCTGAAGAACCTGGGATACAGCAATACCTTTCTCGGCGGCCTTTTCTATACGGGAGCACCCTTGCTCACCCGGCACAGCACGGCAGCCAATACACGGTCGGATGTAACGACCGACCCCGACGCATATAATCAGACGACCGCGATCGACATGGGGATGATGCTGGACGACCTTTATCTGTGTTCGGTCTACAACGGCGGAAGCCTGAAGGCCTATTACGGAGACCGCCTGACGCAGACCGAATGTACAACGATGATCGAGGAAATGTCAAAGAATAAGACCGCTGTCCTGCTGGAAGCGGGGATCCCAGAATCCGTCCGGGTAGCACATAAACACGGATGGATCCTGGAAAGAGACGGGCTGATCCACAACATCAGTGACGCAGGGATCGTTTATACGCCCAAGGCGACCTATGCGTTTGTGATGTTTTTCTATCACCCGAACCAGCTGGTCTTCGATCCGACCAACCTGATGGCATCACAGATCTCAAATGCGGTCTATCAGTATTTCAATCAGGGCACAAACTAATACCATCAAATTTATTGTCTGAGGATGAACTTTTATGAACGATAACAAAAACAGTAAGATCGCCTGGCTGGACAAACCTGTTTTTCCGGCTTTTCCGCTCTTTTCATGGGAGAAACTGATCCTGAGCCTGATCATTATTCTGGCTGTTCTCAGCCGCTTCATCATGATCGGTGCAAGAGTGATGTCACATGATGAGATCAATCATGTCACCCCGGCATACAGCCTTTACCAGGGGAATGGTTATGCTCACAACCCGGTAACCCACGGGCCGTTCCAGTTCCATATGCTGGCACTTTCCTATTTCGTTCTGGGTGACAGCGATTTCTCATCCCGTGTCCCGGCCGCAATTTTCAGCCTCTGTGCGGTGATTTTTGTTTTGTTTGCTTTTCGGCGCTATCTGGGAAGGATCGGAGCACTATTCGGAGGATTGTTCTTCCTGGTATCTCCCTATATTCTGTATTACGGGCGTTATACACGCAACGAAGCTTTTATTGAGCTTTTTGCGGTACTGACCTTTTACGCCTTCTTCCGATATTACGACAAGCGGGATGATAAATCCCTGTATATTCTCGCCGTGACGACGGCGCTCCAGTTCGCCACGAAAGAAGTCGCCTATATTTATTCTGCCCAGTTCCTTCTTTTCTGCGGTTTTATGTTCCTGCGGGAACTCTGGAAAATGCCGTGGGAATCCACAAAAAAACGGGCTGACGCGGCAACGATTTTTCTGCTTTCGCTCCTGATGCTCCTCGGCGCTGTGCTGGTCAGCTTTATTATGGGTGGCAGCGGAGAAACACCGCTTCTCACGCTGATCCTCGGCGGATTGGGAATACTCGGGATCATTGTTCTGATCATTTTCACCGTCCGCGCACTCAGCTGGAGCGTGATCCGCACCTCCCCGGCCTTCAATCTGATCGCCTTTTTAGGTGCACTGATCCTTCCGCAGCTGGCAGCTTTTCCGGTCGCCATGCTCGGCTGGGACCCGCTTGACTACAGCGCGTCCGGCATCATGCATACCGGAGCGGTCCTCGTTATTTTTGTGATCCTTTCCTTTGCCCTCGGGATCTGGTGGAACCGCAGGGTATTCCTGAAGAGCGCTGCTGCCTTTTACATGATCTTCGTGTTCTTCTACACCACGGTCTTCAGCAATATGCACGGATTTTTCACCGGCATCATCGGATCACTGGGATACTGGCTCTCGCAACAGAACGTTCAGCGCGGTGGTCAGCCCATTTATTACTATGCCCTGATCCAGCTGCCCGTCTATGAATTCGCAGCCATTGCCGGGACGATCCTGGCGCTGGCCATCGCTATTAAAAAGCGGAAATTCTGGACCGTTCCGGGCGAAATGCTTTCCGAATCTCCCGAAGATGAGATCATCCTTATTCCCGAATCTGCTGATGAAAACCCGGTGGATACTGAAGCATCCGACGCATTGACCACAGAAGAAACAGCCGAACCGGCCGCCTCACCTGTCCCTCAGAAAGAGAAACAAATACCGGTCCTGCTCTTCCTGATCTACTGGGGCATCTCATCACTGATCGCATATTCGATCGCCGGAGAAAAAATGCCCTGGCTGACCGTTCATATCGCAATGCCGCTGGCTCTGTCCGCGGCCTGGGGAATGGGGTACCTTACCGAAGTGCTCCCGTGGAGGAAACTGTTTTCAAAGAAAGGCTTATTCGGACTGCTTGGACTGGTCATAACGATTTTCGCCCTTTGCGGTACAGCAGCTTCGCTGAACAGCATCCCGCGGCCGTTTTCCGGGAAAGACATCGAACAGCTCCGGTCCACTTTCCGGCTGGTCACCGTACTGCTTTTCCTTCTTACCGGCATCCTCATGGTACGCAGCAGCTGGAAAAACTGGCGCGGATCGACCGTGCTCGAAGTTTTTTCTCTCTGCATCATGATCGTCTTTATCACGCTGCAGACCCGTACGGCGTTTGTATCCAGCTTCATAAACTACGATTACGCCAATGAGCTCCTGACCTATGCTCACGGCGGGCCGGGCTCAAAAGTTGCGTACGAGATGATCGAGGAGATGGGGACCCGCACCGGGCAGGGCAAAGCGATCTCGGTTGCATATGACAACGACGTTAACTACCCGTTCTGGTGGTATTTGCGTGATTACACAAATAAAAAATATTTCGGCGATGAAAACCCCACCCGTGACCTGCGCAGCTACGACATCATCGCTGCAAACACCTCAAAGGAATCCCGTCTGGAACCGATCGTAAAAGACGGTTACTACCGGTATGAGTTCATTCGTTTGTGGTGGCCGAATCAGGACTATTTCAACCTTACGCCGAAACGGATCTTTGATTCCCTGAGCAATCCTTCGATGCGCTCCGCACTGTTCAAGATATGGCTTGACCGCGATTATTCTCAATACGCTGCTGTTACCGGGAAAACGAGCCTTACAGCCGAAACCTGGGAGCCAAGTTCACGGATGGTCATGTATATCCGGAAGGACCTGATGAACCGCATGTGGACCCTTGGCAGCGGTGAAATCGCCGCAGGCATCCCGGAATACACCGTGGATGACGAGGAGGCCAAATTCACACAGCTTGACCCGGTTATGAGCATCGGTACAACAGGAAGCGGCGACGGGCAATTCCAGCGTCCGAGAAATCTCGCCCTCTCCTCAGACGGGTCCCGTATTTACGTGCTGGATTCCGGGAACAACCGGGTACAGTACTTTGATGCAGACGGCAGTTATCTCGGCCAATGGAACAGCGCCAATGGCATTCAGTTCTTTGAGCCCTGGGGAATCGCCTTAGACTCAAAGGATAATGTTTACATTGCCGACACCTGGAATAACCGGATCGTGAAATGTGACGCAGACGGCAATTTCATCACGGAATGGCGCGCGAACGATCCGTCCGACGCCCGCGGATTTTACGGACCGCGCGCAATCGCAATCGACTCGAAAGATACCGTTTACGTCTGTGATACGGGGTATAAACGGATCATGATCTACGATGAAGACGGGAACTTCATCAGAAAATTCGGTGTCTCCGGTATGGGCATGGGAGAGCTCGACGAGCCTGTCGGCATCGCCCTGCTGGACGATGAACACCTGGCAATCGCGGACACGTGGAATCAGCGGGTCCAGGTGTTTGATGTATCCGGAAAGAGCGCGATCGACAGCGTCACGCTGGTTTTTGAAGTCAATGCATGGTATACACAGTCCCTCAATAACAAACCGTATATCACTGGCAGCAGCGCTTCAGGTTCGATCTTCCTGACAGACCCTGAAGGGAGCCTGATCCACCAGTACGATATGAACGGCACGCTCGTAAGGACCTGGAATGCCGATGGCGGGGATATCGACCATTACTGCATGCCCACAGGCATCACAATGGCCGCAGACGGCAGCATCTGGGTCACGGATACCGAACACGGCAGGATCAACAAATTCATTCTGCCGTGACCATCCGGAACCGCTCAAAACAGCCGCTTCAGCGGCTGTTTTGCATTCCTATCGGAATCCTTCATAAATACAGCCCTGAAGCACGTTTTTGCGGGGTTTCATGATAGAATAAAAACAATACATCATATGAACCGGAGGAAATATGGATTCAGTTTTTGAAGATGTAAAAAGTGTCATTATGGACGTTCTGAAAATCGACGGCGCGAATATTACGCCGGAAACACGCTTTATTGAGGATCTGAAGGCCGACTCCATGGATCAGTTCTTCCTGATCGACGGCTTCAGCGAAAAATTCAACATCACCATTTCCGACGACGATGCCAAAGACATCAAAACCGTCGGTGATGTTGTCAGACTCCTGACTAAATAAGGCACGGAAATCCTGATATCACACGAAAAAGCGGCCGGAAACAGCCGCTTTTTTCATATCCGGAACATTTTCCGGATTCATTATCAGAATATGGTTCCGCATATATTCCGGGCAGTTCCCGTCCGGACAGGCTCCGGTCTGCACCTGAAAACAGAAGCCCCGGGGAGTTTTCAGAATTAATCACGAAAATACCGATTTCCCTTGCAAAATTCCGAAGAGTGTTATAGAATAGTGTCTGTTCGAGCGGTTAGCTCAGTTGGTTAGAGCGTTGCGTTGACATCGCAAAGGCCGATGGTTCGAGTCCATTACCGCTCACAAAACAGACTCTGAATAGAGTCTGTTTTTTTATTTTCCCGAATTGGCCCCCTGCTCAGGACAATCAGGACCACCGGCTGAGCCGGTGATTTGCTCTGCGCCTGTAAGGCACTGTTACCTGAGTGCGCTTGCAAGCGCATGGCAGCGTTCATTTTGCGATGCACCTGGCTATCGGGAGTGAGAAACCAGCACCGTAAGGGGTGGGCTATGCCCACACCTTTCATGATGTGGTGCAGGAGCAACGCTGCAAGGCGCGGCCCGTTTGCTCGTGTGTTTGCATAAGTTTCCTGCCACGCCCGGTTTATTTAGCCGGGGCCGATCGGGCTGGCCTTACGGCCACCCAACACCTGCACCGTATAGGGTAGGCTGCCGCCCACACCCTTCTTGATGCGGTGCAGGAGATTCGCTGTAAGATACGGGCTTCACCCGATTTTTACGCGGAGCAGAAGCTTCGCCCCGTCGGCCCCCTGCTTCGCAAGGTACGGGCTCCGCCCGGTTTTTATTCGAAGCAGGAGCTTTGCCCCCCTTTTTTTGTCAGGGTCAATAGACTTGTTTTACATAATGATTTTCAGACTAACCAACATACTGTGATGCAGTTGGCTTTCAGCTATAGCTCTTCGGCTCCAACTGCTTAGAAGGTGATTTTTCTACCATGAAAAAAGAATGCCCCGCGTTTGCGGGGCATATTGTTTTCAGGAAATCGGCTGAGGTGTTGATGAGACTTTTCCGTTCGGAGGCGGGAAGATCGCTTCAAACTCAGCCTGGCTGAGTGTTTCCACTTCAAGTAGCTTTTCAGCGACCTGAACCAGCTGTTCGTCATACTCCGTCAGAATACTCTTAGCTTTCTCATAAGCTTCACTGACGATCCGCTTGACCTCTTCGTCGATGCTTTCGGCCACAGCTTCGGAATAGTTCCGCTGTTCGGAGATCTCCCGTCCGAGGAAGACCATTTCGTCCTTCTTACCGTATGCCAGCGGGCCGAGATTGCTCATACCCAGCTGCGTGATCATGGAGCGGGCCAGCTGCGTTGCGCGTTCGATGTCATTGGAAGCGCCGGATGTAATATCGTCAAACTTCAGCTCTTCCGCAGCACGTCCGCCCATCAGACCGACCAGTTCAGCCAAAAGCTGTTTTCTGGAGTTCAGCACCCGGTCTTCAGACGGCAAATGCATCGTATAACCGCCCGCAGCACCGCGTCCGATGATCGTGATGCGGTGGATCGGATCGCATTCCGGAAGCACATTCATCACGACAGCATGTCCGGCTTCGTGGTACGCGATGATCCTGCGTTCTGCGCGGGAGATTATGCGGCTCTTCTTCTCCGGCCCCATCATGACCTTTTCCACAGCTTCTTCGAACTCTGCGTTGCCGATGGTATGCTTGTTGCGGCGGGCAGCGAGAATAGCAGCCTCATTGACAAGGTTTTCAATATCCGCTCCGACAAAACCGGTCGTTCCGCGTGCGATTTTTGCCAGGTCCACATCCGGTTCGATCGGCTTGCCTTTAGTATGAACGGCCAGGATCTGCTCACGGCCCTTTACATCCGGACGGTCGATAACGACCTGACGGTCAAAGCGGCCGGGGCGAAGCAGCGCCGGATCCAGAATATCAGGGCGGTTCGTGGCAGCCAGGACGATCACATTGGTATCCGTACCGAAACCGTCCATTTCCACCAGCATCTGGTTCAGGGTCTGCTCACGTTCATCGTGGCTGCCGCCGAGACCCGCACCGCGCTGACGCCCCACCGCATCGATCTCATCAATAAAGATGATGCACGGGCTGTTTTTACGCGCCTGATCAAAGAGGTCACGGACACGGCTGGCACCGACACCGACAAACATTTCGACAAATTCGGAACCGCTGATCGAGAAAAACGGCACGCCGGCCTCACCGGAGACTGCCTTTGCAAGCAGTGTTTTCCCGGTACCCGGTGAACCCACAAGCAGGACACCTTTCGGAATTCTTGCACCGAGGGATGTAAACTTCTTCGGTTCCTTCAGGAATTCGACGACTTCCTTCAGTTCTTCCTTGGACTCTTCGATCCCGGCCACATCTGCGAACGTGACCGTCGGGTGGTCGCCCTTCAGCATTTTTGCATGAGATTTCCCAAAACTCATGGCACCGCTGCCTCCGCTCTGCTGGCGGAAGAAGAAGAGCATGAAAACGCCGAAGAGAATGATCGGCAGGAAGGAAATCAGCAGCGAAAGCGCCGTAAGCCACGGAGAAGGCTGCTTCACCTCGATCGAGATATTCTTTGAGGAAAGATCCGATGAATCCACACCCAAAATGGACAGCTGCTCCAAAAGCGTTGCATTCGGCTCAATATAGGTTTTAGCTATATTTTTTGTATTATTAAACCGGACCGTCACCTGATCATCATCGATCGTCAGGCTCTTCACATTGTGCGCTTTAATAGACTCAGCCAACTCATTGACAGACATCAGATCACTGGAGCTGCGGTCTCCGGAGATCGCATAGAGAACTAATGAAATAATGCCGATAATGAGGAGAAAGTAAACAAAGTTAGGTTGTCGTTTCTGCGTCACTTTATTTTGCCTCCTGTTAACTCATACCATTATACCAACGGAAACAGGGGTTTTTATGATAATGGGGAAATTCTATTGAGAAATTAATAAAACGGTAAAGACAATGCCGTCTTTACCGTTTTTCAGTCAATTGAGCCTCAAAAAATCAGACACGGGTGACGTAGCTGCCGTTGGTGGTATCCACACGGATCGTGTCACCTTCCTTAACAAAATTCGGGACCATAACCTTTGCGCCGGTCTCAACAGTGACCTGTTTTGTCACACCGGTGGCGGTATCGCCCTTGACAGCGGTCTCAGCGGAAGTCACAAGCAGATCGACATTGATAGGCAGTTCAACATCAATGATCTCATCGTGGTAAAAAGTCAGCTTTACAGGAATGCCTTCCTTGAGATAAGGAGCCGCGTCGACAAGCACTTTCGCGGGAACTGCCGGCTGATCAAAAGTTTCATTGTTCATGAAATAATAGAAATCACCGTCGCTGTAAAGGTAATTGACATTCTGGAATTCCAGAGAAACATCCTGGACACGGTTTCCTGAAGTGAATGTCCGTTCGAATGTAGCTCCGGTGCGAAGGTTGCGGGCTTTGATACGGATGCTGGCATTACCGCGGCCGGCTTTGTTGTGTTCATAATCCAAAACCTTCAGCAGGTTGCCATCGATCTCGAAGGTCACGCCTTTTCTTAATTCATTTACATCAATCATAATCCACTCTCACTCTGTAAGAAAATTGGTCGGTTTGCGTCAAAACGGACAAACAACTTTCACATTATAACATGTTTTTTTGCAAATTCAACCACCTCTTATAAAGATTTAACACCTTTACCCGAGCCGATCCGTTCCCGTCTGAAAAACGGCATCCCGAAATCCGGATATTCGGGTACAATATTAAAAGAATATACCAACAAACAGTATACATAATACCGGCTTTGGCCGCTGGACGGATAACGGGAACAAAGAGCGATTATGGTGAATGTTATATCTTACGCAATGGTTTATCTCGGAAGTGCGCTGATGATCTTCAACATATACAGCTACGCACGCTTTGCCAAAGAGATCCGGGAAAAGGAAAACAACGATCGGGATCCCGGCGCGCTGATCCTTCCGATCGTTCTCCTGATCCTTTTTCTTGCCGGTTACCTTGCCGTCGGGTTCTTCGGGCATCCGGATCTGATCGTCTCCGGGATCCTTTTCGGCGGAAGCATTTATGTTTTCGTGAACTACAGACTGCTCAGGAACATCACCGGCCGCATCCGGGAGAACGAACAGCTGCGTTCCAAACTGATGGCTGCCGAAGAGAGCAGCCGCGCGAAAACCAGTTTCCTCTCCAGCATGAGTCATGAAATGCGCACACCGATGAACGTGATCCTCGGGCTCGGCCACATCACCCTGAAGGAACCGGGGTTGTCCGACCGGGTACGCGGCAACCTCGAAAAAATCGGGGCGACGGCGCAGCATCTGCTGGACCTCATCAATGACGTGCTGGACATGAACCGGATCGAATCCGGGCGCATGGCCCTGAAGGAAGAAAATTTTTCCCTGCGTGACATACTGGAGCAGGTCAATGCCATGATCAGAAGCCAGTGTAACGAAAAAGGGCTGAACTATGAACCGGAAATCATCGGAGAGCCGGAGGATGCCCTGACCGGTGACGCGACCAAGCTGAAACGGGTCCTGATCAACATCCTCGGCAATGCCGTAAAATTCACCGATTCGTCCGGAACGGTCAGCTTCACGACCGAACAAACCGGGACCGGGGCCGGCAGGTGCATTCTGCGCTTCAGGATCAAAGATACAGGGATCGGAATGGACAGCGACTACCTGCCGAAGCTCTTCGAAGTCTTTTCCCAGGAGGACGCCTCCGCGACCAACCGGTACGGCGGGAGCGGGCTGGGCATGGCGATCGCAAAAAGCATCACGGAAATGATGGACGGCAAAATCGAGGTGACCAGTGAAAAGAATGTAGGAACGGAATTCACTGTGACTGTCATGCTCAAAGCCGCTGAAAAGGCCGAAATGCCCCATTCTCAGCCGGAAATCCCGGACAGCGCAGCAGACAGTGCAGAAGAGATCTCCCTCAGCGGCCGGCGTATTCTCGTTGCAGAAGATATGGAACTCAATGCGGAGATCATGATGAACCTGCTGGAAATGGAAGGAGCGGAAGGGACCGCCGCAGAAAACGGAGCGCTGGCCCTGGAGAAATTCGAAGAAAGTCCGGCCGGCTGGTTCGACGCGGTGCTGATGGATGTCCGGATGCCGGTCATGGACGGGCTGGAAGCCACCCGCCTGATCCGCAGTCTGGACAGACCGGATGCCGGAACGGTTCCGATCATCGCGATGACAGCCAACGCTTTCGACGAGGATGTGCAGCGCTCACTGCAGGCCGGCATGACCGCGCACCTTTCCAAGCCCGTGGATCCGGAACTGCTGTATAAAACGCTCCGCAGGCTGATCGCGCAGCGTTCCTGAAACGGTGCTTACCGGCCCCAATCAGGCAAAGAGCGCTTCAACGTCTCCTGTCCTCAAATCATCATAACTTTCGAGTCTGATATCCGCGTCCGCCATCTGTGATGCCGAAACAGAGGTGGCAATACCGACACATTTCATGCCGGCATTTTTCGCGCCTTTCATTCCGGCCAGCGAGTCTTCAAACACCACACAGCGTTCCGCCGGGATCCCGATCATCTCGGAAGCGATCCGGAAAACATCCGGAGCCGGTTTCGAAGGGAGGAGATAACCGGAGGAAATATTCGCGAATTTTTCCAGATACCCCAGCCGCTCCAGCGTGTGGACGATCGTCGGCATCCAGGAAGTTGAGGCGATCGCCATCGGATATCCCTTTGCGTAAAAATCGTCAAGGACACGGGCCACACCGGGGATCAGGGTGACCACGCCATGTTCCGC
>CADBKS010000013.1 GCA_902795255.1 uncultured Chloroflexota bacterium | reverse complement strand
ACGGTCACGAAGTGACAAAGCAAGGGCTGTCAAGTCTTTTGCGCCGTTTGAAAAGACAGAAAGACTGCTGATCGCTTCATCTGTCAGTCGGGATGCCAACTTTTTGCATTCATCCAGTCCCAAAAGGGATACGTATGTCGACTTGTTGTTGGCGCTGTCGCTGCCGATGGGTTTTCCGAGGGTCGCTTCATCAGACGTTACATCCAGCATATCGTCCACGATCTGGAACGCAAGTCCGATACATTCCGCATAGCGTACCGCCGCATTCTTCTGTGTTTCGTCTGCGCCTGCCGAAATACAGCCCATCAGACAGGCTGCTTTGATGAGTGCGCCTGTTTTCTTTTCGTCCATCACTCTCAGACGTTCAAGAGAAATGCTGCGCGCTTCGTTTTCGCTTTCGATGTCGATGATCTGTCCGCCGATCATGCCTTCTGCTCCTGCGCAGGATGCCAGCACTCTTCCTGCTTCGGCGCATTTTGCAAAGCCGTTGAGCGCAGCTGCTTTTTCGGACAGCACCGTTTCAAACGCCAGTGTGAGCAGAGCGTCTCCTGCTAAAACTGCCGCCGCTTCTCCGAACACTTTATGATTCGTAGGCTTTCCACGACGCAGGTCGTCATCATCCATACAGGGAAGATCATCATGGATGAGCGAATACGTATGGATCATCTCTACTGCGCAGGCAAAGGGCAGGGCGCATTCTTCACTGCCGCCGCAGAGCTTTGCAAACTGCAAAAAAAGACACCAATGCTTTTTCGATCTCGGAAAGTGTCATGCTTCTTCCTCCCTGTCCGCTTCGGTTTTCAGTTCATCGGCTGCAATGATCTTCTGTTCTGCTTTTTGCAGTGTATCATAACAGAATGACGTTAATTTTGTTCCTTCTTCAAAGAGCCTGATCGCCTTTTCAAGCGGCAGTTCACTGTTTTCCAGCTGTGTGACGATCTCCTCCAGACGGAGCACAGCGCTTTCGTAGTCTGTTTTCTTAGTCATATGATGTTTCCTTTCTGCCGATGATGCGGCTTTTCAGTGTGCCGTCAGATAAAATGATGTCGATCACATCATCCTTGTCAGCTTCCTTGACAGAACGCAGCGGTCTGTTGTCTTTTTGGGCGATCGCATATCCTCTTGACAGCACTTTCAGAGGACTGAGGGCATCGAGCTTTGCCGCAGTGCTTTTCAATCGTGTCTGTTCTTTTGACACGGTCTGACGATAAGAGGACAGCAAGCGGCTGCTGAGCATATCAAGCCGCATCCTGCGGAAATGCACCAGATCCTTTGGCGAACGCAGCACTTTGGCATTTTTCAGAGTCTCAAGGCGCTGTTTTTCAAAACGCAGGCGCTGCTGGCTGTCGAGGAAGCCGATGTAGTGCTCTTTCTGACGGATGCCTCCACCGGTGTGACCGCGGCGGACCGTGAGATCGCGCAGATCCTGCGCAGAGTGCAGAAGACAGAAAACGGCGTCCGCACCCCTCCTGTCCTGCTGGTCGTCAACAAGGCCGACTCTGCCCAGCTGCGGGCCAACGTTCCGGAATTTTACGAGCTCGGCATGGGAGATCCGTATCCGATCTCGGCCATCCACGGTACAGAGACCGGCGACCTGCTGGACGCCCTGTGCGCGCTCTTCCCGCCGCGTGAAGAGGAAGAACCGGACGACAGCGTAAAGATCGCCATTGTGGGACGTCCGAATGTCGGCAAATCCAGCCTGCTGAACCGTCTGTGCGGTGAAGACCGGGTGATCGTCAGCAACATCCCGGGCACGACCCGGGACGCGATCGACACAAAACTGATGGTGGACGATGTCCCCGTCACCCTGGTCGATACCGCGGGGATCCGCCGGAAGGGCAAAGTGGAAGCCGGTGTCGAAAAGTACTCCGTCATCCGCTCCATGCGCGTGATCGAAGAAGCGGATGTCTCGCTCCTGGTCATTGACGCCACCCAGGGGATCGCCTCACAGGAAGCCCATATCGCGGGATACATTCTGGACGCGTGGAAAAGCGTTGTCGTTGTCGTCAACAAATGGGACGCCATCGAAAAAGACACCTACACCATGCAGCAGTTTACGGAAAAGATCCGCAAAGATCTGAACTTTCTGGATTACGTCCCGATCCTTTTCGTTTCCGCGAAGACCGGCCAGCGCACCGATCAGATCCTGACCACGGCGCTCCAGGTCCAGGAACAGCGTCTGGTCCGCATCCCGACCTCCGCGCTGAATGACGTGATCCACGAGGCGCAGGATAAGCACCACGCGACCTCCAAATCCGGCCGTTCCCTGCAGATGTACTACGCCACCCAGGTCCGCAGCGACCCGCCGACCTTCATTATTTACGTGAACGACCCGGAACTGGCGCACTTCTCATACAAACGCTACCTGGAGAACCAGCTGCGCGCCCGCTTCGGTTTTTCAGGGACCCCGATCCGCTTCGTGTTCAAAGCCCGTCGGTAATGAAGAAATTAAGATAATTCTGATAAATCAGCGTTATGATTATTTCAGAGAGGTATTATGGCAAAAAATAATATAAAGAACCGGAAATCCTACACAAAGGAGATTCGCGAAGCGGAGAGCAAACCGAAGAAAAGCAAATGGCGTGAGCTGATCGAAGACATCGTGCTCGCGGTCGTTCTGTATTTCGCGATCGATTTCTGCATCGGCCGTTTCCGTGTGGAAAACATTTCGATGGAAACGACTTTCCACGAAGGCCAGCTGGTCATGGTCAATAAGCTGAACTACAAGTTCAGCGAACCGCGCAGAGGCGATGTTGTGATCTTCCACTCCCCGGTAGACCCCGGCAAAGACTACATCAAACGGATGATCGGTCTGCCCGGCGATCACATCGCTGTCACGGACGGAGAACTTTACATCAACGGTGAAAAGATCGACGAACCGTACCTGCACGAACCGATGGAGTACTCGGGCGAATGGGATGTTCCCGCCGGACAGTACTTTGTGCTGGGTGACAACCGCAACCATTCCTCCGACTCCCACATCTGGGGCGGGGTCCCGAAAGGGAACCTGGTCGGGAATGCGTTCTTCCGCTACTGGCCGCTGAACCGCATCAGTGTGATCCGCGACCGGATCACACTGAGCACGGACGAGGCAAAATAAGGAGCCTGTCAACGTTATGGAAGAAGAAAGAAAATACTGCCCTGAATGTCAGGTCGGTCTGGTGAAACGCCGCGGCAGCACATATTACACCTGGATCGGGAATGAACTGGTGATCGTGCCGGATTTTCCCTGCTGGGTCTGTGATGTCTGCGGGCACCGGGACTGGGACCAGGGAGCTGTCCTCCAGCTCGGAATGCTGCTCTCCCCCACCGCCGGGACCAATACCTTTGACCGGGTCCCGCCGGCCGCCGCCAAAAACAGCGGAAAAGGGAAACGCGGCCGCAAACCGAAAGCCAGCCGTTCCGCGGTCTGAACCGCACCGACAGTCATGTATGATCATAAAAAACTGCCTTACGGCAGTTTTTTATTGATGGAACAAGACCTTTTTTACTTCCCCGATATAGATCGTATGCGGGGCATCGGACTGATAGTGCTTCGCGGCAGCCGCGGCAGGGACCGCGGCAAGGTCCATATCCTGACGGTAGATCCGGTGGCAGCAGAGGACCGCTTTGGCCTGTTCGAAAGAAACGAAGCCATCCTCCTCATCGGCCTTCGGCGTCAGCGAAGTCAGCGCCACTTTATCCCCGTCCCGCCCGGAACGGCTGCCGAGGAGATTCAGGTCTCCCCGATATTCTTCGGGGAAGAAGCTGACCGTAAAGTGGGTGTACTTTTCCATGAAATCATGGGTATACCGGCACGGCTTCACATACACCGTAGCCACCGGGAGCCCCCAGAGCGTCCCCATCCCGCCCCACGAGATCGTCATCGTATTGTAATCCGCGGCGGATTTCCCCGCGGTAAGCAGCGCCCATTCTTTGCTGAAAGCGTTGAAAGGGTAATAGACCCGGTCGATATAACGGTTAAGAGATTCCATCATTCCTCCCGCGGACCGCACCGTCCGCAGCAACTCACAAAAATAGATCCGAATGTTTAATGATTATAACAAAAGATCCCGTGCGGGAATTCCCGCACGGGATCCAGATCGGCATCAGAGCAGCCTGTTATTTTTTGAAACCGTCCTTCAGCAGGACCGAGCGGTTGAACACCAGATGGTCCGGCGTTGAATCCCGGTTATCCATGCAGAAGAAACCGACCCGCATGAACTGGAAGGTCGGAGCGTTCGTCCCGGTCTTATTCTCGCGGGACTCAAACTCCTTTGCCACATCGACCAGTCCCTTTTCGACCTTGCAGTTCTGCAGGATCGTAAGGCTTTCCGGGTTGAGGCAGTCGATAAAGTTCTCATGTTCCGGGCTGTCCGGCTGCGGATCGGAGAACAGGTTGTCATACAGACGGACCTCGGCATCCACACAGTTGGCGGAATCCACCCAGTGGATCGTCGCGCCTTTGACCTTGCGGCCGTCCGCAGGATCCCCGCCGCGGGATTCCGGATCGTATTCGCACAGGACTTCGATCACATTGCCGTCATCATCCTTGACACAGCCGGTGCACTTCACCAGGTAAGCGCCCTTCAGACGGACTTCATTGCCGGGGAACATGCGCTTGTACTTCGGGATCGGATTTTCCATAAAGTCATCCGCTTCCAGCCAGAGATGCTTGCTGAAAGTGATCTCACGGGTCCCCTGTTCCGGATTTAACGGGTTGTTTTCGACCGTGAAGGTCTCGGACTGTCCGTCAGGATAGTTGGTGACGGTCAGTTTGACCGGATGCAGCACAGCCATGGTCCGTTCCGCGATATTGTTCAAATCGTCGCGCAGGCAGCGTTCCAGTTCCGCGTATTCGATCACATTCACGCTCTTGCCGACACCGATCGAATCGCAGAAATTGCGGATCGCGGCAGCCGTATAACCGCGGCGGCGCAGACCGCAGAGAGTCGGCATGCGCGGGTCATCCCAGCCGGAAACATACTTTTCCTCGACCAGTTTGCGGAGCTTGCGCTTGGACATTACGGTATGGTCGATCCCGAGCCGGGCGAACTCGATCTGCCGCGGCTTGTGGTACGGGATGGAAACATGGGTCACGACCCAGTCATACAGCGGGCGGTGGTCTTCATATTCCAGAGAGCAGAGGGAGTGCGTGATCCCCTCGAGCGCATCCTGAATCGGGTGTGCGAAATCGTACATCGGGAAGATGCACCATTTTGTCCCCTGTCGGTGATGGTTGATGAAGCGGATCCGGTAGATCACGGGATCGCGCATGTTGAAGTTGCCGGAGGCCAGGTCGATCTTCGCGCGGAGCGTCATCGCGCCTTCGGGAACCTCACCGTTCTTCATCTTCTCGAACAGCGCCAGGTTTTCCTCGATCGGGCGGTCCCGGTAAGGGGAGGTCGCCGGCGTGGATGTGTCACCGCGGTTGGCTTTGAACTCTTCGGGGGAAAGTTCGCAGACATATGCCAGGCCCTTTTTGATCAGCTCGACCGCGTATTCATAATCCTTTTCGAAATAGTCCGAACCGTAGAAGAAGCGGTCGCCCCAGTCAAAACCGAGCCAGTGGATATCCTGCTGGATCGCGTCAACATATTCCGTATCTTCCTTGGCCGGGTTGGTATCATCCATCCGCAGGTTGCACAGGCCGCCGAATTTTTCTGCCATGCCGAAATCAATGCACAGCGCCTTGCAGTGGCCGATATGCAGATACCCGTTCGGTTCGGGCGGGAAACGTGTATGAACCTGCAGGCCCTCGAACTGTCCGCCCGGGGCAATGTCTTCTTTAATAAAATTGTAAATAAAATTCCGGTTCTCCGCATTTTCGGCGGATTCGTCATTGATGATCTTTTCGCTCATACACAGCTCCTTGTGTTACATGTCTACGAGTTGTTAGTATAACATGAAAACACCGGATCCGTCTGCAGGGAGTGAGAAAAAGCGCACGGATTTCCGGAACATCAGGCGAAACCATTATAATTAGGGAACATTACGAAACAACAGGAGAATGGTGATGAAATTTATATCCTGGAATGTAAACGGTCTGCGGGCCTGTATGGGAAAGGGCTTCATGGACTTTTTCACGGCCGAAAATGCGGACTTTTTCTGTCTGCAGGAAACAAAAATGCAGCCCGGGCAGCTGGAACTGGATCTGCCCGGTTACCGGCAGTACTGGTACTCCGCAGAGAAGAAAGGTTATTCCGGCACCGCGGTTTTCAGCAGACATGAACCGCTGTCCGTCTCCTACGGGCTCCCGCAGGACATCCATAACCACGAAGGACGCGCCATCACGCTTGAATTCGAAAAATTCTATCTGGTAAACATCTACACCCCGAACGCGCAGGACGGGCTGGCCCGCATCGGGTACAGGATGCAGTGGGAAAATGACTTTCGTGAATATGTAAAAGGACTGGACCGGAGCAAACCGGTGATCATGTGCGGCGACATGAACGTTGCCCATGAAGAGATCGACCTGAAAAATCCCGGCCCGAACCGTGGGAACGCAGGCTTTTCCGATGAGGAACGCAGCCAGATCTCCGCGATGCTCGCTTCCGGTTTCGCGGACTCCTTCCGTTATTTTTATCCCGACGCGGAAGGGGAATACAGCTGGTGGTCCTACCGGATGCGCGCCCGTGAACGGAACGCCGGATGGCGCATCGACTATTTTCTGCTCTCCGAACGGCTGCTGCCGAACCTGAAAAGCGCCGCGATCCGTCAGGAGATTTTCGGGTCCGACCACTGTCCGGTCGAGATCACAATGGAATTCTGAGGCGGAAAATGCCCTTTTCAAACGAAGCACTCGACTTTCTTTTCGAGAACCGGTCCAGAAACGACAGGGCCTGGTACCATGAAAACAAAGACCGCTACAAAACACTGGTCCAGGAGCCTTTCGTGCAGTTTGTCCGGGACCTGCAGCCGGTCATGCTGGAGATCGACCCGCTGATGGATGTCTCCGAAAAACGCATCGCCCGGGTCTACCGGGATGCCCGGATCATCGGGAACGGCCCGTTTTTCCGCGACCACATCTGGTGCACCTTCGGACGGAGCAGGGAAGTTTACATGGGTTATCCCTGCTATTACTTCGAACTTTCCCCCCGCGGTTTCAGCTACGGGATGGGATATTATATTCCCGCCAAAGAGACGCTTGAAGCGATCCGCGGCATGATCCTTGCCGAGGACAAAGACTTCCGCAAAGCCTTCCGGGCCCATAAAAAACAGAAGGTCTTCTCGCTGGAAGGCGAAAGCTACAAACGCGAGCACTTTCCGGAAGCGCCCGTACCCTATCGGGACTGGCTCAACCGGAAGACCTTCAACTGGGTATGCGAAAGCAGCGACTTCGATAAACTCTTCAGCGAAGGGCTCTCCGCTGATGTTGCGGAAGATTTCCAAAGCATCGCACCGATCTACCGGTTCCTGGTAAAAGCCGAAACCTCCTGGCGGGGCGAAGCATAAACGAAGAAAAAAATTGTAAGGAGAACGTTCCGATGAGCTGTACAACCATCCTTGCAGGAAAAAAGATCACCGAAACCGGGCTGGTCCTGGCGGCCCACAATGAAGACGAACGCGGACGCTACGTCCTTTACCGCGGCATCCTGCCGGAAACAGACCACGACCTCAATGATCCCGGGCAGGCCTTCCTGCCCGCAGAAGAAGGGCTCGCATCCATTCCGCAGGCAGGCCACACCTTCCGTTCCTACTGGGTCGAACACGTCAACCCGAAGGGCGGGGAACCCAACGCGGACATGTTTTACAACCGTTTCGGCGTGCTTTTCACCAGCAATGCCGCACAGAAAACAAAGCCCGATCCGGATGATCCGTCGCTCGTCAAAGACGGCGGGATCAGCTACAACATCCGCCGCGCTGTCGGGGAAAGAGCCCGGAGCGCCCGTCACGGGGTACAGATCGCGCTGAGCCTTATCGCGGAATGGGGGCACGCGGCCCCCGGGCGGAACTTCACGATCGCGGATAAAGATGAAGCCTGGAACATTCAGGCTGCCCGCGGCGTTTATTACGCAGCAGCAAGAGTGCCGGATGACGCGGTGATGATCCTTTCCAACCACCTGACCATCCACAGCCTGATGGAGTTTCCCGTCTCCCTGCCGCTCGATCCGGAAGATCCGAAAGTACCGATGGATGCCAACTTCTCTCAGGGTGCCATCCTCTACCCGGCCGACCTGATCGCCAACGCCGAAAAGAACGGCTGGTACACACCTTCCGTTCCCGGCAGTTATGCGGACTTTGACTATGCGTACGTTTACCAGGACAAAAGCAGCTGGAAAGTGACCTACAACACCAACCGGCACCTGCACGGGATGCGCCTGATCATGGAAGATCCGGACCTGCAGTGCCCGCCGGACCCGTTCGCGGATGTGCACGGGGACCCGGACCGCAGCTTCTATCCGTTCTGCATCCGGCCAGTGCGGCCGGTCACCATCGAAAAGATGGCGGAAGTCCTCTGTTCCCACGCCCAGCTGACTCCGGACAGCATTGCCGCGCTCGGTCCCGGGAAGAGTCCGCACCTGCGCAGGGGCGTGATCCTGTGTTACGGGAATTCCACGGAAACAACGCTGATCCAGTTCGCGGACCGGAATGAACAGACCACGCTCTGGACCGCTTTCGGACGCAGCTGCCACCAGCCGTTCATCCCGCTGCATCCGCTCTGCGGCATTCCGGAGATCCTGGAGCCGCACGAAGATCCGGAAAAAGCGATCCGCGAACACTTTGTCTGCCGTCCGGAACGCGTCTGCTGGCAGGAAAATGTCTGGTGGCAGGTCTTCCGCACCTTCCAGGAACTCGCGGATATGCAGTTCCGCGACGTGGAAGAGCCGCTCCATGAACTCCGCCGTACCCATCTGGAACGGGAAAAGGCAGAAAACGAAGCCGTCCTGGCGTCCGGCGGAGATCTGGCAGCCTTTGACAGGGAGCGGATCGAAGCCGCGCTGATCGAATGGCAGACCTTCGCGGGGGAGCATTTCAACCTGGTGTCGATCCTGCCGCAGGAAACGCTGCGCAGGGAGGACCCGCCCGCATCCCTTCTCATCCGCTTCCGCATGCCGGAAGGACAGGTCCCTTCTGAAGAAGGGATGCTCCTCATGCAGGGGATGGGGCTTCTGGAGACCGAATCCTCCCCGGTCATTCCGGGCAGTCTGCGCCGGAATGAGGACGGCAGCTGGCAGGCAGCCTTTGAGATCCGTCAGGTCATAGAACATGCCTTCTGCGCGGGAGATTTCGACTTTTATCTCGGCGGCGTCAACACTGCCGGGCGCACCTTTGCCGGACAGACCATCCTGCATTTCTGCTGAAATCAATATTACGGAGATGACCGATGAAAAGATTATTGACCCTTTTGTTTGCATTCATCCTGCTCACAGCGTCAGCCGTGCAGGCAGACCCGGACCTGTCCGCACAGCTGGACCTGATCGCTGCCGGTGCCGACACCTGGAAACATGATATCGATTTCGGCCAGTGGGGCTATACCGCTGCCGACCTCGACGGGAACGGCCGGACGGAGATCATTGCCGCCACCCTGCAGGGGACCGGCCTTTACACCTACTTCAATATTTATGAAGTCAGTGAAGACGGCCTCAGCCTGACAGAGATCACGCAGGACCGGCCCGTTTACGACTCCGCGCCGGATATCATGATGGAAACCGTGCCGGTTTTCTTCGACAGTGAAAGCGGGCTCCGCTATTACATTTTCCCGGACTTTGTCCGGAACGGTTACGCGGAAAGCTGGCAGTCCAAACGCGCCGCGTATCTGGAAAACGGCGTCTGGAAAGAAAAGATGCTGGGGCAGCAGTATATCACCTGCACCGATCCGGAGCACTGCACATCCGTATTCAGCGATGCGGACGGCAGCCCGATCAGCGAAGAAGCGTTCAACACCCTGGAAGATACCTGTTTTGAAGGACTGGAAAAAGGTACGTTCACCTTCAGATGGAACATGACCGACAACGAGACCTTCAGCGCAATGTCCCGGGAAGCCCTGCGCGCGTCGCTCGAGCCCCTGTCCGGGTCCGGATCCGCGGAGCAGGTGAAATAAAAAAGGGCTTGGAAAGGCGTTTTTCCGTTGTAATTCGTGCTTGCAAAGCCGGCGGATTTATGCTAAAATAACATCAGTATCAATAAAAGATACTTACAACTTGCTTTGGAATACCGAAGGAGTGGGGGAGGCCCCGCTCCTGTGTTTATAAGGCAGCAGTGTGAATTTAACAGTACAGGACCGTACTGCAGAATGACCGCAGCCCGGAAGACTGCGGATAAGACATATCAGGAGATTGGAAAAAGGATGAAGAGTGAATTTGTCCTGGCCTTCAATGAGGTGTTGGAAGAGAAACAACTGCCTCGCGACGTTATTATTCAGGCACTGGAATCCGCGATGGTTTCAGCCTACCGAAAAGCCGTGACGGCTTCCGCCGCGCAGCATGTCGAGGCCAAACTTGACCCGGAAACCGGGAAATTTGTCATCTACGCCGAGAAGGAAGTCGTGGACTCGGTCGTCGATCAGCGCACGGAAGTGCTTCTTGAAGATGCCCGCAAGGTGGAACCGGAAGCCCAGCTCGGCGATATGGTGATCGTGGAATCGACCCCGAGCGATTTCGGCAGAGTCGCCGCACAGACGGCGCGCCAGGTGATCCAGCAGCGCATCCGGGACGCGGAACGCAATGACCAGATGTCCCACTATGAAAAACAGATCGGTGAGATCGTCAGCGGTGTCGTCCAGTCGATCAACCGTGAGGGTTACACCATCGGGCTGGACAAGAAGGCAGAAGGCTTCCTCTCCCAGAAAGAGCTGATCAACGGGGAACGCTTCCGCATGCATGACCGTGTCCGCGCGCTGGTAACAGATGTCAAGGACAGCGCCCGCAATCCGCAGATCCTGCTCTCCCGGACCCACAAAGGCTTCCTCCGCCGCCTGCTTGAAAACGAAGTACCGGAGATCTTCCACGGGATCGTGGAGATCCGCTCGATCACCCGTGACCCCGGCAAACGCGCGAAGATCGCCGTTTCCGCGACCCAGCAGGGGATCGACCCGGTCGGTGCCTGCGTCGGTCTGCGCGGTGTCCGCATCCAGGCCATCGTACGCGAGCTTCATGACGAAAAGATCGACGTCATCGAATGGAACCCGGATCCCGTGATCTTCATCTCCAAGGCCATCAGCCCGGCCCGTGTCGTCGGTGTGTACCTTGGTGAAGGCAACAACGCGACCGTGATCGTTCCGGAAGACCAGCTTTCGCTGGCCATCGGCCGCGACGGTCAGAATGCCAGCCTGGCAGCCCGTCTGACCGGTTGGCGCATCGATATCAAGAGCGTTGTCGAGTCTGCAGCCGAACTGATCTACACCTTCGAAAAGGGTGAAGAAGTCCGCCTGACCCACGAAAATTCCGGCGAACCGATCATCATCAGCGCCGCCGAATTGTTCGCCGGTGAGGAAGAAGTGATCGAAAAGGTCCGCGCCGTCCTGGCCAAGAAGAACGAAGGCCGTGCGATCGCCGCCGATGAAGTCGAGATCCTGAACGGCTTCGTGGACCGCGTCGAAAAGCGCAAAGCCGCGAAAGTCCATTACAGCGTCGCGGACGTCCTCAAAAAGATGGAAGAAAGCGATCTCACTTCCGAAGAGATCCTGCACCGCTCCATCAAGGAAAGCGGCCTGCCGGCCCATGTCTGCAATATTCTGGAATCCAACGGCTACGGTACCTTTGAAGCGGTTTATGATGTCATGAAGAACGACCCGGACATCATGTTCAAGATCCACGGCGTTACCTCCGAAGATATGAACGACCTGGCAAAGATCGTCGCGTTCGTCGGCAGACACATGCCGGCTGAAGAACCGGAAACCGCTGTTGAAGAGCCCGAAGCCATCGTTAACGAGCCCGAGCCGGAACCGGTCATCGAAGAACCCGAACCGGCCGTCAGCGAGCCCGAACCGGAGCCGGTCATCGAAGAACCCGAACCGGTCCATGCCGAACCCGAACCGGCTTCCGATGAACCCGAACCGTCCATGGAAGAGATCTTCAGCAACGCCAGCCTCCGTATGTCCGATTATGAAGACGAGGATGACAACCGGATCGATATCGAATACACCAAGCCCGCCAAGAAGAAGAAAAAGAAGAAGGGCGTGGAGATCGAATATGATCCCGACAGCGATTCCACAACGATCCGCCGCAAACACAAGCGCGGGGATGATGACTGGGGCTGGTAAGATCATCCTGCCGTGAAGGAAATGCTATGGCAAACGCAGATAACAAACCGAAGAAGCACGTTCCCCAGCGCACCTGCGTTGCGTGCCGGGAAGTCAATGAAAAACGTTCATTGATCCGCATCGTGCGGGGGCCTGAAGGCGTGGCCGTGGACAAAACCGGCAAAATGCCCGGCCGTGGAGCTTATCTTCACGATTCAAAAGACTGCTGGGACAAGGCCCTGAAACGGGGGATCCTTGCCCGCAGCCTGAAAACAGAAATCAGTCCGGAGGATATGGAAGTGCTGCGATCCTATATGGACAGCCTTCCGTAGCCTTCGGCAAGGCTTACAAAGTCCCGGATATTGTAAGATCGAAATGATTTGAAAGGAGTGAAAACGAACGATATGGGTGCTGCAAAGAAAATAGAAATTCCTGTTTCGATAACGGTTCGTGACCTGGCAAAACTGCTGGGGGCGACCAGTATTCAGGTCATCAAGATCCTCATGATGAACGGCGTGATGGCAAACATCAATCAGTCCATCGATTTTGACACAGCTGCCATCGTTGCCAGTGAGATCGGCTATGAGGCAATTCCGGAGAAGCTGGAAGAAGAAACCATTGAAAAAGACAACGGCGAAGTGCCGCTGTGGCGTCAGATCATTGACAAGGAAGACCCTCGCAGCCTGGTGAAACGTCCGCCGGTCGTGACGATCCTCGGCCATGTGGACCACGGGAAAACCTCGCTGCTGGACGCGATCCGCAACACAAATGTTACCGCGGGTGAAGCCGGCGGGATCACACAGCACATCGGCGCTTATCAGGTCGAACACAAAGGGAAGACGATCACATTCCTGGATACTCCGGGCCACGCGGCTTTCAGCGCGATGCGTGCCCGCGGTGCCCAGGGTGCGGATATCGTCATTTTGGTCGTGGCCGCCAATGATGGCGTGATGCCCCAGACCAAGGAAGCCATCGCCCATGCGAAGGCCGCACGGGTCCCGATCGTCGTCGCGATGAACAAAATGGACCGCTCCGACGCCAACCCGGATCTGGTCAAGAAACAGCTGGCCGACCACGGACTCGTCCCGGATGAATGGGACACCGACGGTGTCATGGTCGTGCCTGTTTCCGCCAAACAGCACCAGGGGATCGAAGACCTGATGGAAGCTGTCCTGCTGACAGCCGAATCCATGAAAATCGAAGCCAACCCGAAAGGGAAGGTATTCGGTACGGTGATCGAAGCCAAAGTCGACCGTGCCAAAGGCGTACTGGCCACACTGCTGGTCCAGAACGGTACGCTTGAGATGGGCAACATCGTCCTTGCCGGGAACGCCCACGGGAAGATCCGCGCCATGTTCGACTACAAAGGCAAGAAGATCCACAAAGCCGGACCGTCCACTCCTGTCCAGATCATGGGCCTGACGGAAGTTCCTTCAGCCGGTGATATTTTCCAGGTATACGCTTCGGAAAAGGAAGCCCGCGCGATCGTGGAAGCCCGCAAGGCCGAAGCCGCCGCCAACAAGACCAAAGAGAAATTCACGCTGGAAGATCTCTTCAAACGGGCGCAGGAAGGCAATGTCAAAGAGCTCTGCCTGGTCCTTAAGACAGACGTCACCGGATCCATCGACCCGATCATCGGCGAACTGAAGAGCCTGAACAAGGAAGGCGAGATCAAGATCAACATCCTGCATTCCGAAGCCGGCGCCATCTCCGAAAACGACGTGATGCTTGCAGCCGCTTCCCACGGGATCGTGATTGGGTTCAACGTCCAGCCTGATGCCGTCGCCAAGAAAAAGGCTGAAGACGAAGGGGTTTCCATCCGCTGCTACAACATTATCTACCGTCTGACGGAAGATATTGAAAAAGCCCTGAAGGGTATGCTGGAGCCGGAATATCAGGAAGTCTCCACCGGCAAGGCTGAGGTCCGCGCCACCTTCAAGATCTCCAAGCTCGGCGTGATCGCGGGCAGCCGTGTGATCGAAGGCGAGATCCGCAAGGGCAGCCGCGTCAAAGTGATCCGCAACGGAGAAGAGATCCAGAAGAGCGAGATCACCTCGCTGAAACGTGAAAAAGACGACGCCAAGGAAGTCAAGGCAGGGCTGGAATGCGGTATCGCCGTCAAGAACTTCGAGGCTTTCGAAGTCGGCGATATTCTCGAGACCTACACGCTGGAACGTTTCGGTTCCTGATCGGGATCTTCCGGTCTCTACAGAACATAACCAAAACCATGAAAGCCGCGAAAGCGGCTTCCATAGTCCTTATCATCAGAATCGCAGAGGAGTAAAAAATGCCTTCACCGATCAGACTGAAAAAAATTGCAGACCGCATCCGCGATGATCTGTCCGAACTGCTGATCTACGAAGTCGAAGACCCCCGCCTCCAGGGCGTTATGGTCACCGACGTGAACGTGGACCGCGAACTGTACTACGCAAACATCTATGTTTCCGCCATCGAAGGGCGGGAACGCAGCAAAGAGGTCCTTGCCGGGCTGGAAAGCGCTTCCGGATTTCTCCGCAGTCAGCTTTCCCAGGGGATCGAACTGCGTACATTCCCCAAACTGCGCTTTTACTGGGACCCCACTCCGGAAAACGCTGACCGCATCGAATACCTGATAAAACAGCTCCACGAAGAGGAAGCCCAAAAAGCCGCCGCGAATGAAGAAACCGCGCAGGAAGACACTGAAGCCGAAGAAGGAGAATAAACCTTGATCATTCACGATGATATCGATCTGATCCGAAAACGTATCGAAGAAGCAGAAGAAATCGCGATATTCGCACATATCCGACCGGACGGGGACTCCGTCGGCTCCGTGCTCGCGCTGGGCTGGGCGCTCACCGATATGGGGAAAAAAGTGCAGTACGTCTGCGAGGACCCCATCCCGGAGCGCTACCGCTTCCTTTTCCAGTTTAATGAAAACGGGAAAGATCCCTTCATCAGCGCGCCGCAGAACCCGGATTGCTACATTCTTCCGGACATCAGCAGTCCGGACCGTGCCGGGCAGTACTTTCTGAAACGGCCCGAACTCACGCCGGATATCGGCATTGACCATCATGTCTCCAACCACGGTTTCTGCAAGCTGAACTGGATCGAAAGCGACACCCCGGCGGCCTGCGCTGTCATCACCGGGCTGTTCCGGCTGATGGGCGTCCCCATGACCAAACGGATCAGCTCCGCCCTGCTGTGCGGCATCATCACGGACACCAACTCCTTCACCAATTCAGACGTAACCGCCGATTCACTCCGCGCAGCCGCGGACCTGATCGACAATGGAGCGGAACTTTATCCCATCTCCCGCGCGGCCCACAAGGAGCACACCTCCGTAGAAATGGCGCTCTGGAAGCTCGGGATGAACAACATCCATGTCGACGGCGACCTGATCTGGAGCGTATTCGGCAAAGCGGAACGGGAAGCCATCGGCTTTTACAGTGACGATGACCCGGGATTCGTGAGCTACATGATCAATACCAGCGGAATGCATGTTTCCGTGCTGTTCACTGAAGTCAGCAGCAACGAAACCAAGATCTCCTGGCGTTCGGTCCCCGGTTACGACGTAGCCGCCTTAGCCCTGAGTGTCGGGGGAGGCGGGCATGTGGCAGCCTCCGGAGCGACCATCCGCTGCGGCCTTGAAGAGGCGATCCCGCAGATCCTTGCCATCACTAAAAAGATGATCGAAGAAAGCAGTGCCCGATAGGGGGAACCGATGAAAGATGAAGACAGCCGAAAATTAAAAAGCGCGATTTCCGGCATCCTGATCGTTGATAAACCCTCCGGGATGACCTCGCACGACGTCGTAGCCGTCATCCGCAAAGGGACCGGTCTCCGGCGCATCGGGCATACCGGCACCCTGGATCCCAGGGCTTCCGGCGTTCTGGTCATCCTGATCGGCCCAGCCGTACGGCTCAGCGAATACCTGGTCTCCGACCGCAAAGGCTACGAGGCGCAGATCCATTTCGGATCGGTTTCCGACACCTATGACGGGGACGGAAACATCCTTGAGACCGGCTACAACGCACCGGAAGATGAGGATGAGATCATGGACGCGATGGCGGATTTCACCGGGGAGATCACCCAGGTGCCCCCTGCCTACAGCGCGATCAAGATCCACGGGCAGAAAGCCTATGACCTGGCAAGAAAAGGACAGGAGGTCGAACTGGCCGCCCGGAAGGTGACCGTTTATTCCTTTGAATTTATCGAATACACCCGTCCGGAACTGACTGCCGACATCATCTGTTCGTCCGGGACCTATATCCGCTCCATCGCCCATGACCTGGGGCAGAAGCTCGGCTGCGGGGCCTACCTTTCCGGCCTGCGCAGGACCCTGAGCGGCAATTTTTCGCTCCGTGACGCTGTACCGCTGGCCACACTGAAAAAGGCATTTGAAGACGGGACCTGGTACCAGTACCTCATCCCCGCGGCAGAAGCCCTGAATGACTATGAAGAGGTCTTCCTGGATATGGAGACCGAAGCGGATATCCGGCATGGGCGCCGGATCCCCGCAGAACCCGGCGTTCATGGATCCTTCGGCAAGGCTGTCTCGGAGCAGGGCGAACTGATCGCGCTGCTGGAATACGTGCCCGAAACGGATGAATGGAAGCCGAAGAAGGTGTTTTATCAATGAGTGTAACGGCAGATATGATCTTCGGTCCGGAGATTTCGGGAGCGTCCTCGGCAGCGATCGGAGCCTTTGACGGGATCCACCTCGGGCACCGGCATATTCTCCGCGAGACAGTCGCTTACGCGAAAGAAAAAGGGATCTCTTCAGCCGCGGTCCTGTTCGATCCGCTTCCCTCCGTACTTTTCGGAAGGCTGGCCCCCGATCAGCGGATCCTGCTGCCGGAAGAACAGAAAGCGATCCTCACAGAGCTCGGGATCACGCACACCGTCGTCATCCCGTTTACCCGGGAGATCGCGGCCCTTTCCCCGGAAGCGTTTCTGGAGGCGATGCAGCAGAAGCTGCACTGCGAAAAACTTTTCATGGGAGAAGATTTTTCTCTCGGAAAAGGACGGAGCGGGACCGCTCCGCTGATCACAAAGATCGGCAATGATCTGGGCTTCAGCACCGAAGTATTTCCGAAGGATGTCATGGACGGGGAGGTCATCTCCTCCACACGCATCCGCGCGCTGCTCTCAGCAGGCAGGGTGACGGAGGCCAACCGGCTGCTCGGCTATCCGTTCTTCTTCTCCGGATGCGTTATCCACGGCGAAGCCCGCGGGCGGAAGATCGGTTATCCGACACTGAATACGCAGATCCCGGAAGGAAAGATCCGGCTGCCCAACGGGGTCTACGCGGTGAATGTCCTGATCGAAGGGGAAAAACATCCCGCCGTGACCAATGTCGGCGTCAGGCCTACTTTCGGGCTGGAAGCCAAAGGCATCTCCGTGGAGTCCCACCTGCTGAACACCGCCGGTAATTTTTACGGCGATACGGCCCGGCTGGAGTTCATCAGCATGCTTCGGGAAGAAGTCCGCTTCGGCTCCGCGGAAGAACTCCGCGCCCAGATCGCCCGGGACATCGAAAAAGCCCGTCAGATCCTGCTGTAAAAATCTATCGACTGTTATAACCGGGAGAGCGGTTACAGCGAGAGGTAACGGTCCTTCGGCACTGCGTGCCTGCAGGCAACCGTTCCCATTCAATGCAGAGGCACCTGTATCAGGCACCTCTGTACCCTTCCCGTCCGATTACAATGTTCATCTAAAAAGAGCGCCTCTGTGATTCAGAGGCGCCTTTATTTTACTTCTAACAGAGAGATACGGGAATAAATCTCAGTTACTTACTTTTCGGGATCAGTCCCGGGATTTCATTTTCAGGAACGGCGGAATATCCAGCTTGCTTTCTTTCCGGGTCTGTCTGAGGAAACCGGGAAGACCGCTGCCATCGGAGGATTCCGCGGAAGCTTTCGGCTGTGTGGTCACCGGAACAGCCTGACGGACAGAACTTTCCGGAGCCTGATAATAGCGGCTTGTGTTGACGGCCGGAGCAGCCTGGGAACGGACAGGCACTGCGGGGCTCTGGCGGGCCAGGATCGGTTCATTGCCGACGTAGGCATCCGCTTCCGGATAACCGGTCGCCACAACAGTGATGCGGATCTGGTCTTTGAGTGCGGGATCGATCACAGCACCGAAGATCAGGTTGACATCCTTGTCTGCGGATTCACGGATGATCGCGGCAGCTTCATTGACCTCAAACAGGGTCATATCTTCGCCGCCGGTGACGTTGAACAGGATACCGCGGGCACCGGTGATCGCCACATCCAGCAGTTCGTTGTTAATCGCCTTTTCGGCAGCCTTGCGGGCACGGTCTTCACCTTCACCGACACCGATGGCCATCAGCGCGGCTCCGCCTTCGGACATGATCGCGCGGACATCCGCGAAGTCGAGGTTGATCAGGCCCGGGATGGTGATCAGTTCGGAGATCCCCTGGATACCCTGACGCAGGACATCATCGGCCTGGCTGAACGCGGCCTTCATGGTGACTTTCTTGTCAACGATCTGAAGCAGACGGTCATTCGGGATGACGATCAGCGTATCGGCATTCTTCTTGAGGTTCTCAATGCCGGAAACGGCGGACTTCATGCGGCGCGGACCTTCAAAGCTGAAAGGCTTGGTGACGACACCGATGGTCAGTGCGCCGATCTCACGGCAGATCTCCGCGACGATCGGGGCCGCACCGGTACCGGTACCGCCGCCCATACCCGCGGTAATGAACACCATATCTGCGCCGTTCAGGGCTTCGCGAAGTTCGTCGCGGGACTCTTCCGCGGCCGTGCGGCCGACTTCAGGGTTTCCCCCGGCTCCCAGCCCGCGTGTGGATTTCTCCCCGATCCGCACCCGGGTGCCGGCCTTCGAGGCGATCAGCGCCTGTGAGTCCGTGTTAACAGCGATGAATTCAAGACCCTGCATGCCTTCATCGATCATGCGATTGACTGCATTGCAGCCGGCGCCGCCGACGCCAATGACTTTGATACGGGCACCACTCTCTCCAAAGTTTTCCATATCTCTCTCCCTTTTAATTCTAACCAATACAGATATTTTATCTTAAATATTTAAGTTTAGCAATTATTTTTCTCCGTTTAACCTATCTTAAATATTTAAGAAATTGTTTCCCTATCTAAAAGAAATTGTTTCCCTATCTAATGCTCTATTTTACCTTAAAATTTTAATTTTAAGCAACAATCTTAAAAATTTAAGAACAATATCACGGCAGCAGGGACCTCAGGAAGGTCTTCACCCTGTCACCCGCGGTGACGATCTTATTCTGCTTCGCGGTCTCCTCCGCGGTGCTGTCTTTCGCCACCATGCTCCAGTACAAAAGCCCGACAGCGGCCGAATATTCCGGACTGTTCAGCTGGTCGATCATACCTGTCATCTTTTCGGGTTTTGCAATTCTTACCGGCATTCCGAGAATATCCGACCCTAATTTATCGATCCCCGGCAGCAGCGCAGTTCCGCCGGTCAGGACCATACCCGCCGGAAGCAGGTTGTCATAACCGGAGCGCTTTATCTCCTGGAGGATCAGCTGGAACATTTCTTCCGTACGCATGTTGATCACTTCGGCAAGCTGTTTGCGGCTGAATTTGGCCGCCTCATCCTTGCCGAACGTACGGCAGTAGAAATATTCCTGGTCATCCACATATTTCGGCAGCGCACACCCGTGCATTTTTTTGACTTCCTCCGCCTGGGAAGAAGGGATATGAAATGCCTGCGAAATATCCGCTGTAATATGGTTCCCTCCGACCGGGATCACATTCGTATGCCAGATATCATTGTTGATGAACATCGCCAGATCGATCGTACCGCCGCCGATATCACATATAACCACCCCCATCTGTTTTTCAATATCCGTGAGCAGGACCGATGCATCCGCAAGCGAATTCAGCACGAACTGGTTCACGTCAACTTCCGCGGTCATGATACATTTCCGCAGGTTTTCGATCGATGCCTCGGACCCGGTGATGATATGCGCTTCAACATCCAGGCGGGAACCATACATACCGCTTGGGGAACGGATCCCCTCCACACCGTCAACCGAGAACGTCCGCTGGATCGTATGGATGATCGTGCGGTTATTCGGGATCGAGATCGCCTTGACGGATTCCAGCACCCGGCTGACATCCTCCTTGCTGATGATCCCCCCGACGATCCCGACAGTGGCGCGGTTATTGATCGATGAGATATGGGACCCGGCAGCGCTGACGACCGCGCTTTCGATCTGCAGTCCGGAGGAACGTTCCGCTTTCTTGATGGACATGGCGATCGAATTCGCTGCCAGCGGAATATCGATGACCATCCCTTTGCGGATCCCCTGTGTCGGTTCGATCCCCACCCCGAGGATCCTGACATTCTGTTCATCCTCGACCTGCGCGGTCAGCGTACAGGTCTTTGTCGTACCGACGTCAATTGCAGTAATAATCGCATCTTTATCCATGATCAATTCTCCACAAAACGATAATATGGCGCATCTTTATATTCAAGGCTCACGAAGATCGGCTCGATCCCGTTCTTATGGAAATAGTCCGTCAGACTCTTTTCCATCCTCAGTTTTTCTTCAATATCCGTGTCCGTCTTTCCGAAGAAGATCCGCCATCCCTCATCCGTATCCCAGCCAAACCCGTTTTTATAGGTAAAATACAGCGGCCGGTCCTTCGGAGCGATCTCCCCCATCGTCAGGATCGAGCGCAGCACATCCCGGCTGAAATACGCAGGGATGTTGCGGTCCTCCTGGTTCGGGGCACCGGGATATGAATCGGCATAGACATGGATCATCTCTGCCTGTGAGCTGCTTTCGTTCAGGACCAGGCCGTCTTTATCGATCCAGAACCGGCTCCCACCGAAATCCCATTCGATGATCGGAATGCGCTCCGTCAGCGCGATCTTCATCTCCGCCGGGAAGCCGATCGTGACTTCCGCGTCGTACACATCGTGATAAAGCGTCAGCAGGGTTTCCCGGACCTCTTCGGGATTCACGGTGAAAACCGGCTGTCCTTTTGCACCGGTAAAATAGATCACCTCATCCTTATTGATCTTCTCCATCCCGGTGACAGAAATATTGTCGAAGCGGAACATCGGCAGATAGGCATAACAGCCCGTCAGCACACCGAAGATACATGCCAGGATCCCCGAGATCCACCGCGTATTGAACTTACGGTTGCTCCGCCTGGACCGTTCGAGATAGCTTTCGGTCTCCTGATCATGCGTGTTGATCGTCTGGAGACGGATCGGCTCCTGCTGTTTCGTCTCCTGAGCCTTGCGGCGTTCACGGATCTTTTGGATGCGGTCGTTTCCGCTGCTGCCATTCTGATTCATAGCCGGTCCTCAAAGCCCAGAAATTCGATCTCCGGCTCCAGAAGGATGCCGGTTTTTTCCATGACGGTTTTCCGGACAAGCCGGATCAGTGCTCTGTAATCCGCACTGCGGACGCCTTTTTCGGTCGTGATAAAGTTGGCGTGCTTCATGCTGACCGTGGCTTTTCCCACAGAAACGCCCTTCAGTCCGGCGTCCTGGATCAGTTTTCCGGCAGCGAAGCCCTCCGGATTTTTGAAAACCGAACCGAGACTCGGCTCCCCGACAGGCTGGCCGGCCTGCCTTTTGGCACGGTTGGCTTCTCCGCGGGCAAGGATCTCCTCCCTGCTGCCTTTTCCGAGGCGGAAACAGGCATCCAGCAGGACCGTCCCGTCCTGATCTCTCTTGATGCAGCTGCTGCGGTAGGCGAACCCCATCTCCGCACAGCTCAGGCATACCGTCTCACCGGCCGCGTTCACTGCGTTCCCACGGATAAAAATATCGGCGGTCTCCATACCGAACGCGCCGGCATTTCCGTAAACGGCGCCCCCGATGGTCCCGGGAAGCCCGCAGGCCCATTCGAAACCGGACAGCTCATTTTCGACACAGTAACGGACTACCGCTGCGGCAGACACACCGGACGACGCGGTCAACAGAACCGAGCCGTCATCCGTCCCGGAATGGGAGATCCGGCCTTTCCGGTTCATCAGGATGATCCCGTCGAATCCCTCGTCGCTCACCAGCAGGTTTGAAAGCCCGCCTGCGACCCGGTAAGGGATCCCTTCGGCGATACAGATCCGTACCAGCTCACAGAGCATCTCCGGTCCTTCACAAACGAACATTCCCGCGCACGGTCCCCCGCAAAGCGAATAGGCATGATCCCCAATCCGGGCGTCCGGACGGAATGCCTGTTCATAAGGAGAGAAGCGCGCGGGGTCAATGTTACGCATTTTTCATCAGCTCCAATGCCATCGGCGCCGCTTTATTGGCGTCACCGGCAGATAAGGTCACGACCACATCGCCCTTTTCCAGGTTTTCCGCCAGAAATGCGGCGGTGTCCTCAACGGACTTCCGGTGGTACACGGCGGGATGGTCCACCGCGCGCAGCACGTCTTCGATACCGAACCCGGAGTAAACCTCGCGGGCCGCGTAAATATCCGTGATCAGCACCCTGTCCGCGTCCCCGAAGGAAACCGCGAACTCATCCAGCAGGGACTGTGTGCGGCTGTAGGTATGGGGCTGCCATACCGCCCAGATCCGCCGCCCCGGGAAAAATTCCCGTGCGGCTTTCAGTGTCGCCCGGATCTCCGTCGGATGATGGGCGTAATCGTCGATCAGGGTGATCCCGTTCTCTTCCGCGGTGATCTCAAAGCGTCTTCCGATCCCGCGGAACGAGCCGAGCGCTTCGGCCGCGCGGACCGTATCCAGCCCGTTTGCAGCGCAGACGCCCAGTACACTGAGAGCATTATAGACATTGTGGATCCCCGGGACCTGAAGCCGGACCGGGATCCGGTCCGTCCCGGCGCAGAAATCAAAGCTGTAACAGCCGTTTTCAGCCAGTACCGGGTTCTCCGCCCGGAAATCCGTACCGGAGCCGGTGCCGTATCGATATACGGACGCATGTTCCGGCAGTTTCAGTTCAGCCTGTTCCGCATCATCCCCGTTCATCAGGATCATGCCGTCCCTGACTGTTTTTGCCAGGAAACGGTCAAAGGCCGCCAGATAATCTTCCCGGGTCGGGAAACAGTCCGGGTGGTCATATTCAACTTTTGTCAGGATGGCCGCGTAAGGGTCCAGCCCGAGGAACATATTGTCATACTCATCCGCTTCGATAATGAACCAGTCCGACTTTCCGGCCGAAGCGTTTTTATGCAGATCCTTCATCGTACTGCCGACGATAAACCCGGGTTCCAGTCCCAGCTTCGTGAAGACCCAGACCGCCATGGAAGTCGTCGTGCTTTTTCCGTGCGAACCGGCCACAGCGATCGTTTTCCGTCCGGCCAGCATCATGGAAAGGAACTCCCGGCGCTTCAGCACGGGGATCCCCCTGCGCTTCGCCTCGGCAAGTTCCGGATTATCCTCATGGATCGCGGAAGAATAGAAAACCAGATCCGGATCCGTGATGTTTTCGGCCCGCTGCGGGACGGAAACACGGATCCCGCGTGAGCGAAGATCCGCGGTATATACGGATTCCGCGCGGTCGGAACCGGAAACGGAAGCGCCTGACTCGCTCAGTACAACTGCGATCGGGGCCATACCCGTTCCGCCGATCCCGATGATGTGGATTTTCAGCTCACTCAGTTTTTTCATGTTCCGTCAGCTCCGCTTTTCCGCGGTTTCCCGTGTAAGTTCCAGAATTCTTTCAGCCGCCTGCGGTGTTGCAAGGCGCTTCATCGCCGCTTTCATCGCGGCCAGTTTCTCCGGTGAGCCCAGCAGATCCGACGCTGCTTTCGTGATCTGGGCGGGAAGTTCTTCATCCCGGATCATCAGGGCAGCATCCTTCGAAACCAGATAGTCCGCATTGACCTTCTGGTACCGCCACGCGTAGGGATAAGGCACCAGGATCGCGGGAACGCCGAACAGCGGAAATTCACCAAGCGTTGACGCCCCGGCACGCGAGATTACCAGATCCGCGGCAGAAAAGGCCGCGCCCATCTCCTCATGCAGGTACGGGAAGATCTTATATTTTTCCCGGTCCGCATCCGTGAGCCCGCTGTAAAAGCTGTTCATATCCTCCCAGTCCGTCTTCCCCGTAATATGGATGATCTGACAGAATGAAAGCAGCTCTTTGATGTTTTCGGTCACCGCGCGGTTGATCGAGCGGGCACCCTTGCTCCCGCCGAAAACGAACAGCACCGGTTTTTCTGCAGAAAGGCCGAAAAGTTTCAGGGCCTCTGCCCTGTCCCATTTTTGGATATCGGCACGGGTCGGATAACCGGTCACCTCGATCCTGCGGGCTTTCTCAAAATATTTTTCGGAGTCCTCACAGACAACGGTGATCAGATCCGCGTTTTTAGAGAGCATGTTCAGCGCCATTCCGGGTTCGATATCCGGGACGAAAAGGACCGAGGGGATCTTTCTGCCCGCAAGCGCGACAGGGAATCCGACATAGCCGCCGGTGAAAAACATCACGTCCGGTTTGAACTCCCGAAGGATCTTTTTCGCAGCGAAATAACCCTTTGCCAGTTTAAACAGGCGCTTCGGCAGGGACAGCACATTGACACCGTGCAGCCCCGCAGCCGAAATTCCGCGGTAAGCAATGCCGGCCCGTTCGACCAGATCTTTTTCGATCCCGTCGTCCGATCCGACCCAGAGGACTTCCGTTTCTCCTTTATTTTTCTCTGCCTGGAGTACTGCCAGGGCGGGATACACGCCACCCCCAGTTCCCCCCGCGCATATCAATAATCGCATCGGGCTCATTTTTTCCTTTCTTGGCATTTTCTACAGCAGACACCCGGGAAATATTCAGCAGAATTCCCAGCGATGACAAAGTACAAAACAGGCTGGACCCGCCGAGGCTGACCAGCGGCAGCGCGTTCCCGGCAAAGGGCATGATGTTGAGCATAACGCAGATATTCAGCGCCGCTTCCATAAAGATCCACAGCGAGATCCCGGCTGCCAGTGTTTTTCCGAAAAGATCCGGCGCTTTTTTGAAGATCTCATAACCGCGCCAGAGAATAATGGTATACAGGCAGATCACAAAGATCCCGCCGACGAGTCCGGTTTCCTCAAGGATCACGGCAAAAATACTGTCCGTCCAGGCGAACGGCAGACCGGTGATCTTGGCGGTGCCTTTACCGATCCCGACTCCGAAAATGCCGCCGTTGATGATCGCGTTGTACGCTCTGCGGATGTGATACGATGCGCCTGTCGGATCGACCAGACCGGCAATGTATTCGGAAATGCGGACACCCACCTTATCATAGAAAAAGTAACCGCCCAGCCCCGCAACACCGACCAGGAACAGAACAACGCCGAGATGTTTCATATTCCCGCCCGAAATAAAGAGCATGATCCCGCCGATGACCGCGATCGTGATCGCGGCACTGATGTCCGGCTGCATAAAGACGAACAGGGTCGGCAGTCCGATCACGACCATTGCCGGGAAGGTTCCCCTGAAAAACGAATTCAGACTGTCCTTCCGGCTGCTCAGGAAGGAGGACAGATAGAGGATCACCGCCACCTTCGCGAATTCGGAAGGCTGACCGGATCCGCCGTTCGTCAGTGTACGGGTGTAACCGGTCGTCGAACCGATATTGCGGAAGTCGATCAGCAGGACCGCCAGGATCCCGAGTACAAGCAGCAGGAACCACGGTGCGATCACACGGAGCTTATGGTAATTCAGGAACGTCAGGAACGCCATCACACCGAGTCCGAGGACAACAAAACGCATCTGACGGAACAGAATATAGGTACCCGAATCGAAATACTGCAGCGAATAGTTCCAGCTGGCTGAATAAAGCATCAGCAGGCCGAAAACCAGCAGCACGACGATCGTCACCAGCAGCGGGACATCGATCAGCAGCTGTGTCGAAACACGGGCTCTTTTTGCCTTGCGGCCGATTATTCCAGTGCCTTCACCCATTCCGTAAACCTGTCGCCCCTTTCTTCAAAATTCACAAAAGCGTCATAGCTCGTTCCGCCCGGAGAAAGCAGGACCACGTCCCCCGGCCGGCTTTTTTCCGCGGCAGCCCGGACCGCGTCCTTCAGGTCCGCACAGCGGATCACCTCAGGGCCTTCCGGTGTCTGCGCGGCCTTCAGCGCATCTTCGATCAGCCCGGCAGCCTCACCGAACAGCACAACACAGTGCGCCCGTTTCTGCAGCTCTGCAGCCAACTCTCCCCAGGGCAGCTTCTTATCCCTTCCGCCGAGCAGTACGACCAGCGGCTCTTCATAACTGTGCAGAGCGGCCATCGTCCGCTCCGGAGCCGTCGCGATCGAATCATTGTACCAGTCCGCACCGTGATACTTCCGGACCCACTGCAGCCGGTGCGCAACACCGCGGAAGCCTTCCACTCCGGCCCGCATCGCCTCAACGGGGAAACCGGCGGCGTAAGAAATGGCGCAGGCGGCCATCACATTGCAGATATTGTGCCGTCCGCGCAGCAGGATGCTGTCCGTATCCATGACCGGAATGAGCCGGTCCTGATCCCGGATCACGATCGTATTTTCTTTAAGGTAAACCGCGGGGCCGATACCGGCTTCCGGTTCGCCGAACCCGAAGCTGACCAGACCGCCGCGGCACTTGCCGCGCTGTTCCCAGGTCAGTTCATTTTCGCGGAAAAGTACCGCGGTATCTTCCTTCTGCTGATAAAGCATGATGTTGACCTTCGCGGCCGTATAGTTCTCCATCGTCCCGTGCCGGTCAAGATGGTTCGGGGTGATATTGAGGATCGCGGCAATATGCGGGCTGTTCCGGACGAGCTCCAGCTGAAAACTGGAAAGCTCAAGAACGACCGTATCTCCGGGTTTGATATCATCGATGAAAGACATCAGCGGGAAACCGATATTGCCGCCGACCCAGACCTTCCGATCCGGTCCCGCGGCTGCTTCAGCCATCCGCCCGACCAGCGTTGTGGTCGTTGTCTTACCGGAAGAGCCTGTAATGGCGATGACCGGATTTTTCACCTCGTGCAGAAAGATCGCCGCGTCATTCCATACCGGGATCTTCCGCTCCCGGGCAGCAGCCAGGAAGGGGATATTCAGATCCGCTCCGCCCGTGACACAGATCATGTCCGCGCGGTCCAGCAGTTCGAACGGATGACCGCCGCAGACCCACTCCGGGGAGATGCTTTCGACAGAAGCCATGGCCGGGCCGAGCTGGTCCGCCTGTTTCTGATCCGTAATGATCACATGCGCGCCATGACGGGCGGCATATTTCGCCAGAGCGAGCCCCTGCCGGGCGGCACCCAGAACAACGACGGTCTTATTTTCAAATTGCAGCATAACAGCGCCTCATCTCACAGCGAAGCCAGGCCGACGCCGAGCATCGCGAACAGTAAACTGATCAGCCAGAACCGCTGGACGACCTGCATCTCGCTCCAGCCCTTTTCCTGGAAATGGTGATGGATCGGTGCCATCCGGAAAAGCCTTTTCCCGTGGGTGATCTTGAAATACATCACCTGCAGGATCACGGAAACCGCTTCGCTGACGGGGATGAACGCAATCAGCGGCAGGACGAGCCAGTGTCTGGAGATCAGCGCCACCACAGCCAGGGTCGCACCGAGCGCCAGCGATCCGGTATCGCCCATGAACATCATCGCCGGGTTCACATTGAACCACAGGAACCCGAACAGAGACCCCACCAGAATAAAGCAGAAACGGCTCAGGAAAACATGGCCCTCCTTCAGGACAATGATCCCGTAGGCAGCAAAGGCGGTCGCGCAGATCAGTCCGGCCAGACCGTCCATCCCATCCGTCAGGTTGACCGCGTTGGACGTCCCGACGATCAGGAAAACAGCGATCGGATAAAACCAGAAGCCGACTTCGATCGGATAGGGGGAGGTCGGCCAGATCATCTGGGAAACCCCGAGATATCTTTTTATCACGTAAGCAAACAGGACCGCAAGAATGACCTGGAGCGCGAATTTCGTCCGCGCGCGCATACCGAGCCCGCGGCGCGGGCCGCGGATCCCTTCCCAGTCATCAATGATGCCGATCACTGCAAAAAGGACCAGAGCCATCATCGGCAGCAGGTAGGACTGGCCGATCAGGTTGACGCCGAACATATTCGCGGCGTTCAGCAGCAGGTTGATCAGCACCGTCGGGAAAATAAACAGCAGCCCGCCCATCGTCGGGGTGCCCATTTTTGTAAACTGGACCGCCGGTCCTTCCTCACGGATCAGCTTGCCGATCTTCAGCCGGCGCAGCAGATGCAGGAACGGCTGTCCCCAGATCACCGTCAGCAGGAAGCTTAACCCTGAAATCGCTAAGGTCGTGGTTGTGCTGTTCATTTCTTTTCCTCCAATACGCTGACGATCCGTTCCATAGCCATACCGCGGGAGCCCTTGATCAGCAGCACCTGTCCGGCAGTGCCGAAACCGTCTTTCAGAAACGCAGCGGCTTCCGGAACGGTCTCGAACCAGTGGATCCGCTGCCGGTCCATCCCGGCATCCGCCGCGGCTTCGGCAATATAGCGGGTAACAGGGCCGACCGCGATCAGATCGTCACAACAGGCAGCGGCCCTTCTGCCGACCATTTCATGGCCTTTTTGTTCATACTGTCCGAGTTCACGCATCTCCCCCAGAACAGCGATCTTTCTGCCGTCCATCTCCCGGATCAGGTTCAGCGCCGCGATCGTCGACTCCGGTGAAGCGTTGTAAGTATCATCGATCATCTGCGCTCCGCCGGAAGTACGCGTCAGGCGCATCCGGAGCTGGTTCCGGTAATTTTCCAGGGCTTCCGTGATCTGCTCCCGGCTGACACCTTTGACCAGACCGACCGCAGCACCGCGCAGCGCGGTCATAACGGAATGTTCACCGGCCATCTGCGTATGCAGCTCCCAGGTTTCGCCGCCGTAATGCAGGTCAAAACTGAGTCCGCGGATCCCGTGGCTCTGAACATGGTCCGCATAAAGATCCGCGTTCGGGTCAAGCCCGTAATAAAACACTTTCGCATCCGTCACATCCGCCATCGGCCGGACAAAAGGATCGTCATAATTCAGGATCGCGGTACCTTCCGGCGGAAGGGCACGGACCAGTTCGCTCTTGCCCTGCGCGATCACCTCCATGGAGCCCGCGCGGGAAGCGTGGACCATCCCGACATTCGTGATCACACCGACAGACGGGGCGGCGATCCCGCACAGCTGGTCGATCTCGCCGGGAACATAAAAGCCCATTTCCAGGACCGCCTGTTCGGTCTCCGCGGAAGCGCGCAGCAATGTGAGCGGAAGTCCGATCTCATTATTCATATTTCCGAGCGTTTTCAGCGTATTGAATCGCCGGGAAAGGATGTCGAAGATCAGTTCCTTCGTCGTCGTTTTGCCCACCGTTCCCGTAATCCCGAGCACGTCCATTTCCGGAAGCGTGCGGCGGTGAAAAGCAGCGGTTTTCTGCAGGGCATCGATCGTGTTTTCCACCCGGATGCAGAGCGGTTTCCCCGCGCAGACACTGCCGCGGACCTCACCGTTCCGCAGGTCCAGCATACAGAAATCACCCGCCATATCTTCCTGAACAAGCGCCGCTTCCGCGCCGTTCGCGAAGGCAGATGGTACGAAGCGGTGCCCGTCCGTCTGTTCGCCCGGAACCGCGATGAAAAGCATGCCGTTCCCGGCAATACGTGAATCGACCGCAGCTTCCGTAAACTGAAGCTGCGGACCGGAATATTCTTTCCCTGTTACTGCGCTGACGATCTCACTTAAGCTGAACACTGTTTCCTGTCCTTTACCAGTAATAATAGTAGCCATAATCATCTTCCGGCTCTTCAGTCGGACAGACATCCGTATAAAGGCATGCCCGCGTCCTGTCGTCCGGCAGTCGGAGATAAGGCGCGATCAGCTCCACGATCTCCGAGAAAAGCGGCGCGGATACCTCGGAACCCCAGATGCTCCGCTCCGGTTCCTGCAGCCACACATAAGCGATAAACTGCGGATCGTCCGCGGGGCCCCAGCCGACAAAGGAAGCATTGGTCGTGCTCTTGACATAACCCAGCCCCTCCACGGCGATCTCACCGGTGCCGGTCTTGCCGGCGATCCGGATCCCGTCCACCGAAGCATCGGAAGCTTCGATCTCGATCGAAGTTGCCAGCATCTCCGTGACGGTCCGCGCGGTCTCGGCGCTGATCGGACGTCCGACCTCCGTCGGCTCGATCTTTTCGACATGACCGTTATAACGGATCTCGCGCACAATATGCGGCTGCATCATCACGCCGTCATTCGCCAGTGCGGAGATCGCCTGCACCATCTGGATCGGTGTGGCCATCAGCCCCTGGCCGAAGGAATTCGTCGAAAGCGTGATCTGGGACCACATCGAACTGCCCGGTTTGGAAAGCGGATAATAATCTTCCTGCGCGAGCTCGATATTTGTCGGTTTCCCGAGTCCGAATTTATCCAGATAGTCATAGAATTTTTCCACGCCGACAAGATCCGTAATATATGCCATGCAGGTATTCAGGGAGTGCTGCAGGCATCCCACCATTGACTGCGGGCCCCAGGCACCGCGGTCCCAGTTGTAAATATCCGTCCCCTGGACGTTATACGTTCCGGTATCGTTGTAAACCGTTGATGGCTTGACGGCCCCGGTGTCGATCGCGATCGCCATGGTCAGCACCTTGAAAACGGAGCCCGGTTCATAAGGCTGCATGACAGCCGGATTGAACATATTATCCTTGGTGAAGACCTTCATCGAATCCCCGTAATTATTGAGATCGATGCTCGGATAAGTTGCCATGGCCAGGATCTCCCCGGTCTTTGGATTCTCAACAACGACCGTTCCGCTGATGGCTTTATTGATCTCCACCGCCTGTTTGACACTGTCCTCACAGATCTCCTGCACCTTGCGGTCGATCGTCAGAACGATCGAAGCGTCATTCGGCAGGTCCGGGATGCGGTCCGGAACATTCGGGTCCAGCGAATAGCGCTGGCTGATCGTTTTTGCCGAAAGGATATCATCGTAATACTGCTCGATCCCGTAGGCAGCGGCGCTGTTGGCATTCCAGAAAGGATAAAACCCGATGATGTTGAAAGCAAGCTCATCATTGGGATAATAGCGGTGAATATTCGGATAATAAACCACCGAATCCAGATCTTCCGGCTTATCGTTTTTGTTCTGGTAGGTTCGGTCCAGCTTATCCTTCTGGTCCTCAAATTCGCTGATCTGTTCCTTTGTCGCGGTCTTGGTCAGCGTATATTCGACGATCGGATTCGGAGGGGTCTCGGCGCAGGTCCGGACAAATTCGGGATCCAGATCGAAGATCGGCGCGATGTGGGAAGCGATAAAATCACCGTGACCGTTGGAATAATTCAGGTTCAGCGCGACCGTGTAGCTGACCGTGTTCCCGGCGAGCAGATATCCCTGCCGGTCATAAATATTCCCGCGCACGGAGCTGACCTGGATCGTTGTATATTCATAGTCTTCCTGCGTGTCCACTTTCATCTGGATCGCAGCTTCGTCCATCATCAGCATACAGATACGCAGGACCATCACGACGGAAAGGAGACTGCAGATGATCATCAGAACACGGAAACGTGCATCAATTGGTGACTTCATAGCTCTCAATTCCTCTCGTGATCCGGTTGTACAGCCATTCCTGAAGCGACTCCGTATATTCGGGCCGAATCAGGGAAACAACGGCAGGCTGGGGGATCTCGACATAATTTTCAACGGAATTGATGCCGGTCCCGGTATAACCGTCGACGATCACATATTCATACTGTGACTCATCATTGATATCGATTTCCGTAAAGCCCGCTTTTTCCGCCCGATCATGCATTGTTTTATATGAGGTCAGCCGCCCTTCATCCGTTGTCAGGTCGGCAATGGAGCGGGAAAAGCCGGAGCGCTCCGACTGCAGCAGTTCGATCCGCAGTTTAACATCCGTCATGCGTTCGGAAATGGACAGATAGATCAGCGCGACAGCGGCAGCGGCAAACGTACACAGCAGGATCATCAGGATCCGCTGGAGCTGTTTCTGCCACGGGGCCAGTCTGTAAGCTGAGGGTTTTGACGATGCCATTCCGCCTCTTCGTTATAATTTCACCGCGGCCCTCAGTTTCGCACTGCGGGCCCGGGGGTTTGCCTTTATTTCGTTTTCATCCGCGGTGACCGGATGCCGCGTGAGTTCCCGCAAAACAGCCTTATGCCCGCAGGTGCATACCGGCTGGGAAGGCGGGCACAGGCAGTCTTTCGACTCGGTTTTAAAGTAGTTTTTGACGATCCGGTCTTCCAGCGAGTGGAAGGAGATCACCAGCAGCCTCCCGCCCGGCTTCAGCGCTTTCAGCGCCGCAGGAAGGACCGTTTCAACAGCCTTCAGTTCCTCATTCACGGCGATGCGGATCGCCTGAAAGGAGCGTGTCGCCGGATGGATCTTTTCCCTGGCCGGTCCGGCCGCCTGTTCGATGATCTCACGGAGCTGTGCCGTGGTCGTAATGGGCGTTTTTTCCCGTTCCGCACAGATCATCGCCGCGATCTGCCGGCTCTTCCGTTCCTCACCGTATTTCCACAGGATCCCGGCCAGATCTTCCTGGGACCACGTGTTCACGATGTCTGCGGCGCTGAGGGGCTGCGACGGTGAAAAGCGCATATCCAGCGGCCCGTCCTGCAGGAAGGAAAAACCCCGCTCCGCGTGGTCAAGCTGCATCGAGGATACACCCAGGTCCACCATGAAGCCGTCCAGACTGTTCTCCGGCACATACCGGCCGATCTCCGTGTAGGAATCCTGAATGATCCGAACCCTTTCACCGAACCGCTCCAGGCGGGTCTTCGCGATCGCAACCGCAGCCGGGTCCAGATCAAAAGCGGTCAGGGTCCCGTCCGGGGAGGACAGCTGAAGGATCGCTTCGCTGTGGCCGCCCGCGCCCATCGTCCCGTCCGCGTAATGTTCTCCGGGGACCGGAGCCATCAGGCGCATACAGGATTCCAGCATGACCGGAACATGGTCGCCATACAGAGCCGTATCGATCATCACCGCTCCATCTGCAGATGGGTCAGGCCCGCGAACTGTGCGTTCGTCTCCTCATCATGGAAAGCCTTCTCTTCGGCTTTCTTCCATTCCGCCTCGGTCCAGATCTCGATATATTCATTTGAGCCGGCGAAAACCACCTTGTCAACGCCTTCGGGAGAGAGCTCATCCCGAAGGAACGGCGGGATCACGAACCGCCCGTTGGCGTCGATCTCGATCTCTTCAGCCTTGTTGAACATCCTCCGCCGGAAAATACGGGCGGTCGGATCCGCAAGGCTCATTCTGCTGATCTCGTCCGCCATGGCATTGAAATGGGCGGTCGAATAGATCACCAGTCCCCCGTCCAGGCCGACAGAAATATACGCATCCCCGCCCAGCTCATTGCGGAAACGGGCGGGCATGGAGGTACGTCCTTTCTTATCGACTGCGTGCACGTAGGTACCGGTAAACATCATGATCCTTCCATGACCGTGATACAGATGGGGAATTTATGGGAATCTATACCACTTTATACCTAATTATAACGATTTACCGCATTTTAGCAAGGTGAAAAATGAGAAATTGGGGAATGAATTTAAACGAATATATCATCAGTTCCCTGTTCCGGAATTGATGATCCAAAGGTTTCCTTGCGGAAGTGAGACACCTGGACCGTAATGGGTGAGGCAATGCCCACACCTTTTTTGATGCGGTACAGGAGCTTCGCTGCATGGCGCGGCCCGATTGTTCTGTTATTAAAAATGCATGAAAAGTGCCAGTCCGCAAACGGAGATCAGTCCAGCTCAAACTGGCCGGTATAGAGCTTTGCGTATCTCCCGCCGGAACGGATCAGTTCCTCATGGCTGCCCCGTTCGATGATGCGGCCGCCTTCGATGACCATGATCTCGTCCGAGTTGCGGACGGTCGAAAGCCGGTGCGCGATCACCAGGACCGTGCGGCCTTCCATCAGGGAATCCAGGCCCTCTTCGATCAGCCGCTCCGTCCGGGTATCGATCGAACTGGTCGCCTCATCCAGGACCAGCACCCGCGGTTTTGCCACCGCCGCGCGCGCGATCGCCAGCAGCTGCCGCTGTCCCTGGGAGAGATTATCGCCGTCGTTCCGCAGGACCGTCTGATAGCCTTCCGGCAGACGGCGGATAAAAGAATCCGCGTGAGCCAGCTTCGCGGCCTCCGCCACTTCCTCATCCGAGGCACCGATGCGGCCGTAACGGATGTTGTCAGCGATCGTCCCGCTGAAAAGGTGCGTCGTCTGAACGATGATCGCGGTGCTCTGGCGCAGATCCTGCTTCCGGATCCGGCGGATGTCGATGCCGTCAAAACAGATCTGCCCCCGTTCCGTCTCATAAAAACGGTTGACCAGGTTGATGACCGTTGTTTTTCCCGCCCCGGTCGAACCGACAAAGGCGGCATTGGCCCCGGCTTCCGCGTAGAAGGAAATATCATACAGGATGGTTTTCTCCGGAACGTAGCCGAAGGTAACATCCGAGAAGCGGATATCCCCCCGCAGCGGAATATCCTGCATGCGGCTTTCCGGATCGGTATCGTGCCAGACGTCAGTCCCGCCGCGGGTCTGCCGGATCACCGTGCCTTCGTCAGGCTCGGCATCTTCTTCCAGAAGATTCAGGATACGTTCCGCACTGGCCATTGCCGAAAGGATGGAGGTGGTCTGCTTGGTAAAATGGTTGACCGGCATGGAAGCCTGGCGCACACAGACCAGAAAAGCGGTGATGCTGCCGAGATCCAGCCTGCCGGAGATGCACATCAGCCCTCCGCCGATCGCGGCCAGCGCGTAATTGAGGTAGGAGATCCCGATGACGGTCGGGACCATGACCCCGGTATACGAGGCACCCTTTTCCGCTGCGTCACGAAGATCCTCATTGTACGCCCCGAACTCATCGGAAACCTGTTCCTCATGATTGAACACCTTCACGACCTTCTGCCCGCCGATGATCTCTTCCAGGAAACCGTTCAGCCGGCCGAGATGTCCCTGCTGGGCACGGTAAAAATAACGGCTCCGCAGCGTTGCGTAACGGATATAGACAAAAGTGAGCGCCTCGAAAGCCAGTACGACCAGCGCCAGCCACGGGTCGATCGCCACCAGCATCGCCACCGTACTGATCAGGCCGCCCACCGACTGGATCAGCGCGGCATAACTGTTGGAGATCCCTTCGGAGACCGTATCCAGGTCATTCGTAAACCGGCTCATCAGGTCCCCGGCGGAATGGGTATCAAAGAAGGAGAGCGGGAGCGTCTGCATTTTGCTGAAGAGCTCGCTCCGCATCCGGAACACCACATCCTGCGCCGTCTTCGCCATCAGCTGGGAATAAACGAGCGAGGCCAGGGCTCCGAGGAGATAGACCGCCCCCAGAAGCGCGACCGCGCGGAGAAGTCCCCCGGGATCTTTCGCAATAATAAAATCATTGATGATCAGCTTATAGGAATAGGTACCGAACACGCCGATGATGCCGTTCGCGAGGGCCGCCAACGCAGCGATCAGGAGCCGCCACCGGCTTCCTTTCATGAAATGCAGCAGTCCGCGCAGCGTTTTCCGGACATCAGCGGGGCGTTTGTAGGCAACCGGATCGTATCTGGCCATCAGAGCAGCGCTCCTTCCAGCTGGGAATGATAGATCTCCTGATAGATCCGGTTCTCCGCAAGCAATGTGTCATGGGTGCCGACAGCGCTGACTTTGCCGTCATCGATAATAACGATCTGGTCCGCGTGCATGATTGAAGTGATGCGCTGCGCGATGATGATGCGTGTCATATCCGGATAGCGGGTCCGCAGGTTCTGCTGGATCCGGGATTCCGTGACCACATCCACTGCGCTGGTGGAATCATCCATGATCAGGATCTTCGGGTGCTTCAGCAGCGTACGGGCAATGCAGACGCGCTGTTTCTGTCCGCCGGAAAGACCGGCACCCTGCGGTCCGAGAACGGTATCGTATCCGTCCGGAAACGCGCGGATAAACGCATCGGCTTCCGCGTCCCGGCAGACCGCTTCCAGTTCTTCAGGGGATGCATCCCGTTTTCCCCAGCGGAGATTCTCGGCGATGGTGCCGCTGAAAAGCGTGTTTTTCTGCAGTACGACTCCGACCGCTTCCCGCAGATGGGTCAGCGGATAGGCATCCAGCGGCTCCCCGTCGATCAGGATCCGGCCTTCACTGACATCATACAGCCGCGGGATCAGCTGGATCAGCGAGGACTTCGCGGAACCGGTCCCGCCGATGATCCCGACCGTTTCGCCGGGACGAAAATGCAAATTGACCGAAGACAGCACGTTTTCCGGCGCGTTCGGATCATATTTGAAGGAGACATTTTCAAAAACGATATCCCCTTCCTTCACATGGATGGGCCGCGCGTTTTCATTGCTGATATCCGGCACTTCATTGAGCACCTCCGCCACCCGCGCCATGGAGGCCGTTGAACGGGTGATCAGCATAAAAACATTGGAAACCATCATCATGGAGTTCAGGACCTGCCGCAGGTAGGTCAGGATCCCGGTCAGCGCACCGATCGTCGTCAGGCCGCGCATATAAAGATTGCCGCCGTACAGCAGCATCCCGCAGATCGTGATATAAACCCCGGCCTGCATGATCGGGATATTCAGCACGGAGATCCGGCCCGACTTTTCTGCGATCTTCCGCTGTTCGGAAGCAGCAGCCAGGAACTTCGCCTCTTCATAATCCTCGCGGCAGAAAGCCTTGACGATCTGGATCGCCGTCAGGTTTTCCTGGATAATGAGGTTCAGGCGGTCAATGCCGGCCTGCTGTTTGGGAAACAGCGGGAAGGTAAAGCGCACGATCAGGAAAAGCCCGATGCCTATGATCGGCAGCATGATCAGAAAGATCAGGGCCAGCCGCGGGTCCAGAATGAAGGAAAAGGCCATCGCGATCGTGATCGAAAGGATCCCCCGGGTCGCCGGACGGATCCCCCCGGTGATCATATTCTGGATGATCTGGACATCCCCGGTCAGGCGGGTGATCAGGCCCGATGAGCGGAAATGATCCATATTCAGGAAAGAGAACTGCTGTACTTTTTCAAACTCAGCCCTGCGGAGCTCCGCACCGAAGCCCTGTCCGCCCACCGCGATCAGACGGGCATAGGTCCGTCCGAACATCAGGGCGATAAAGGCCAGCAGGAGCATGATCCCGCATCCGGTCAGGACCCGCCGCACATCGCCGGCCGCGATCCCGTTGTCCATGATATCTGCCAGTGCCAGCGGGATGAGGAGCTCAAAGATATCCTCGAACACCAGGCACGCAAAAGCCCCGGCGAGCTCCCGCCGGAACTTTTTCAGATAAGGCAGAAACGTCTTAAACACCCGGGAAATTCCGCTTCGGTATTCTGATCGAAAGGCAGCTCAGGCCGCCGTCCTGTTTTTCAAATTCAGTCATCGGCACGGTCAGGATATCGAATCCGGCCGCCTTCAGTTTTGCCTCTGTGTCCGGGAAACCGGCCGCCATGATCAGCTTATCGTTGACCCGCACACAGTTGGCGGCATAGCGTTCTTCCGGACTGGTCACGATCACACGGTACGGTTCGTACGCGCTGAAATGAGCGAACTCCGGAACGCAGATCACCGTATTGTCCCCGATATAGCTCATCCCGGTGGAAAGGTGCAGGATCCGGATCCCGCGGATATCGCAGAAAGCGCTGGTAAAACCGTGTTTTTTTACGATCTCCGCCATCTGCCGGGCCCCTTCCTCGTTCGTCCGGGAAGAAATGCCGATGAAAAAGTGGTTCCCCGCACGGCAGATATCTCCGCCCTCAAGCGTTCCGGGGTGGCGGATCTCTTCGATCCGGCCGGCGTAGTATTTTTCGACGATCGGGCGGATCAGCTTCTCTTCCCCCTGACGGGAGGGCCTGCAGGGAGCGACCTGCACCGCCATGCGGTCCGTCACCACCGTCTCATCCTCCGTGAAGCAGGAATCCGGATAGTCGTCTTCAGGAGGCAGGACCGTTACGTTCACGCCGCACCGGGTCAGCGCGTCAACATAACAGCGGTGCTGTTCGACCGCCAGCTCGACCGACGGCCGGCCGAGCAGTCCGTGCGTCAGCCCGTCCGCGAAATTCGCGCAGGGCTGGCGGGTGATCGCTTCTTCATAATGACACATATGCTCTCTCCTTCTCCGTTTATTGCGTCAAACCGTTTGTCAGAGGCCGGGCCGCGGTACGGCATTTCAGACCCTCAGTGGTTATAGATCTCCAGTACGATATCACTCAGGGGGTAGGTCACGCAGGGATGGACCCAGCCGGCCCCGGCATCCCCTGTGCGCCGGCCATCCCGGCTCTCCGGAACAAAAACTTTCCCGGACCGCAGCAGGCTGCGGCACCAGGCGCACTGACCGGAGCGGCATTCCGCTTCGATCACGATCCCGGCGCGCTCGACCGCCTGCATCAGGGTCTGATCGGAACGGCACACGATCGTCTTTTCCTTTCAATGCGAAAGGACCGTCAGGGTGAAACATTTGCCCGCGGCGTCCTGCGGATAAGAAGCATCCTGCGCAGGGTCCCCGAATTCTCCGGGCAGTTCGAAACGGATCCTGCCTTCGGGCAGGCCCAGTTTCGGCAGTTCCCGGTGCAGATATTCGTACATCGCCTGCGGACCGCAGATAAAAATCGAATAGTCCCCGTCCGGCGCATATTTCCGGATCAGGTCCGTGGTGATAAAACCGTGTTCGAATCCTTCCCGGGCCTCATCCGAAAGGACATGGACGACCCGCACCTTTCCGCGGGAGCGGCTGACCAGTTCATCCAGTTCGGAACGCAGCAGGATCGTATCCGCCGTGCGGCTGCCGTAAAGGATCGTCAGGTCAAAATCCTCCATGGCGTCCGCGATCGCGGCCGCCATGGCATAAAAGGGCGTGATCCCGCTGCTGCCCGCCAGAGCGACCACGTGCGGCGCGTCGCGCAGCGGCAGATGGTACGCATACCCGAGCGGACCGGAAAGGACCAGTTTCGTCCCTTCTTTCCAGGTATCCAGCGCGTGCGGGGAGAAAAACCCGTCGGGATTGCGTTCGATCATCACGGTATACGAGGTGTTTTCGGATCCCAGTGCGTCTTTCGGTGAGGAACAGACCGAATACGGCTTGCAGACCACTGCCTGCCCGATCGGCTGCTGAATGCTGATATACTGCCCGGCCCGGAAAAAGGCCAGCGATTTCGTGCCGCGCTCCGGATCCGGCCCGATCACAAAAGATTTCGCGTGTCCGCGGTCGGTGACCTTCAGCACTTTGCCGAACTGGATCCCGGGATGCAGCACATCCCCAAGAGAAGGCTGTGCCTGCCTGCCGGAAGGCGCGCATACCAGCTGCCGGACCAGTGTGACCGGCGTCACGACATCGGCTTCAAGCACACGCCCGCGGACCTTCAGCCCCGCGGCTTTTTCAAATGCGTCAATGACCGCTTCCGCCGCGCGGTCCTTCTCCCTGAAATAGGATCCTTCCGAAAGCGCCTCAAAAGTCTCCCGGCTCATTTCCCCGCTCAGCAGAAGCATACAGGTCTTTCCGGTGGGATCATTCGCGAAGACCGCGGCATTTTCCGTTCTTTCCGCGGCCGCTTTCACATTTTCATACGGAACATTCAGCTGCAGGACCACCCGGAGGGGCAGTTTTCCGTAAAGCGGAAAGCCTTCCGGCTGCGGAATGATCTGTCCGGAGAAAACCCGCGAACCGTCCGTCAGCCCGGCACCAGAGCTGCCATCGGCATTTTTCTGAACACTCACGATGCCGGTTTTGTACCGGACCTCCCCGCCGAGCCCGCGCAGCTTTTTTTCACACGCCAGCGCGGCTGCCTGACCTTCCGCACCGCTGTCCGCCGCTGTCAATTCAAACTGATTCCGCCGGAAAGACACAAATTCGCCTCCCGGGACGTTGCTTTTCGTCAGGACAAGGACCTTTTTTCCTTCCTCAGCGAGACGGACAGCCTTTTCCAACTGGAACAGGTCCGCTCCGCATACGATGGCATCATACTTTCGGGTCGTTTCCATAGTACTGCTCCGTTTATTTCCGTTTCCCGGCCGCGGTTTCGGCAAAGATCCGTTCCAGGAGGATCTCCGCCTCATCCCGGCTGAATTTTTCCCGGACCGCCCTGCGTCCGTTTTCGCCCATGACGCGGCACAGCTCCGGATCGGCCGCCAGCTTCAGGACCGCGTCCGCGAGTGCCTGTGGGTCGCCGGGCGTGACGAAGACGCCCGCGCGGTTCTCCTCAACGACCTCACGGATCACACCGTCGATCTGGCACAGCACCGGATCGCCGCAGGCCATAATATCAAAGACCTTGTTTGGGTAGGTCGTCTTAAACATATCGAGTTTTTTCAGGATCGCCAGGCCGGCGTTTTCCGCCGCCATCACGGAAGCGATCCGGTCCTTCGGGACCGGCGGAACGAACAGCACATTTTCAAGACCGCGTTCGGCTTTGAGCGCTTCCAGGCGGGGTTTGTCCTTTCCGCTTCCGACAAAAACGAAGCGGATCTCCGGATGCTCCCGCAGCAGTCCGGCAGCATCCAGCACCGTCTCCAGATCATTGGCCGGTCCGTGCGCGCCGCTGTACATCACCACAAAGTCATCCTTCAGCCCGTGTTCCGCACGGAAAGCAGATCCGTCCGCCCCGGCAAACATCTCCGCGTCGGCACCGTTGGGAACGAGATCCGGTGTCCGGCCGCAGATATCCCGGATGTAGGGGATGAACCCGGGAGAGTTCACGATGATGCGGTCCGCATGGCAGTACAGGAATTTCTCGAGCCAGCGGGAGAGCCGGATGAGCACTTTGTTCTTCAGCGCCCCCATGGCGACCGCGAACTCCGGCCACAGGTCCCGGATCTCCAGCAGGAACGGCTTCCGCTTGCAGCGGGCGCTCAGCCAGGCGGTCCAGCCCTGGAAAAGGTTCGGGGAAGTTCCCCAGACCAGATCCGCGTCCTTCACGTTCAGCGCACAGAAAAACGAGGAAAACATAAACGAAAAGAAAGCCAGCAGTCGGGGCACGAACCCCTTGTGCATTCCGGAGCTCGTCCAGCAATAGCGGATCTCGATCCCCTCCGCCCACTGCTCGGTCTTCCAGAGATAGGAACCGGAATGGCTGTTGTCGCCGCTCAGATAACTGACCGGGCTGGTGATGATCGTCACGCGGTGACCGTGCGCCGCGAGCCGTCTGGCGAATTCAATGTGCCGGGTGCCGCCGGCTTCTCCGGTCGTGACAAAAGCCTGATGGATCAGAAGGATGTGCATGATTTATCGGGAAGCTCCGTATTTCAGTTTTTTCGGATCAGAGTATCAAAATGGAAAGGTGCTTCGCCCCGGCAGGTGATGATGACCGAAAGCGCAGGCTCCTTTACATTATACGTCGGTGAATACCAGCCGCACCAGGCATCTTCCCGAAAAGTCTGATCGTTTCCGTCCTCACCGCTGTTGTAAATACAGTAGCCGGAGCGGACGATCCGCAGACTGAACGGGGTGTCGCTGGAAAAACCCATCCGGATGCGGTCCAGGACCAGGACACCCTTTTTATAGGTGAAGGTCTGGTTGGGCAGCAGCCAGTGGAAGCGGTAGAAATGCGTCCCGGAACCTTTGCTGTCCGTCGGGATCACATCATCAGCCACGGAAAACCCGTTGGCGAGCGGGCGCAGGATGCGCCGGTGATTGAGGTGCAGCGCGCGGAAAGCCGTATGCTCCGCGCTGACAAAAGCCTCATTGCGGGAAAGGATCCGGACCTCGTCCCGGTCCAGCCAGAGGAATTTCCCGGTGTCGGTCATGGGCTCGTGCCGGTCGATCGTCAGGACATTGTGCATCACGGCATATTTCAGCCGGTTATCCCAGTTTTCGACCCCGGAATAGCGGTAGGTCCCGGCATCACACAGTTCGTTGATCCCGTCGATCCAAATGTCCACATGGAGCCGGTCGTCATGGGCAGGACGCCCCCGGAAGGGTTCCGCGAGCATCACGGCCCGGGTCCGTCCGCTCCCGACAGAAAGCGGCCCGGTGAACGGACCTTCACGGTCAAGCTCCGACTGCATCACATGCCGGGGCCGCACATTCAGCCAGACGCTCAGCTCATCCCGCGGTCCGGGCGCGAACAGTTTTTTCCCGAGAAAGATCATGCCGGCTGCCTGCAGGGTCGGGCTGTAGTCCTCATAAGTGCTGCCGAAATTGAAAAGCAGACTGCCGTCATTATGGCCGATATTGGCACAGGCGCCGCTCTCCGGATCACAGAAAGCATACAGCCAGCGGACTGTATTGCGGAGCTTCGGCATCAGCTTCGCCGGCCAGTCCTCCCCCCTGAGGTTCAGAAGCTGGTCCGCCCAGATCAGGAGCTGGAGCACCATCCGGTGATAATTCGTACTGTGCTGGATATAACATCCGTTCGGGGCGATCTGGTCATCCAGCCCGCTGAAGAAGGCCCGCGTCCCGGTCTTCCACCATTTTTTTGCGTCGTGCGCCCCCGGGAGCACAGCGGCCGCCGTCATCAGCGCGGCAGCCTCGCTCAGCAGGTGATTGTTCCGCTGGGAGCGGGCGTAGATCATCGTCTTCATGATCCGTTTCGCGTGGGCCTGAATGGTCTTCGCCGTCAGCTCGGAGCGTTCCCGGACGATCTCTTCCTGTTTGGCGGTCGTCAGATAAACACTGTCACGGATCGGCTGCTGCAGGAAGATCCCCGCGGCAAAGGCGATATTGATCAGGCGGATCCCCACCTCCTGCGCGGATTCCCAGTTTTCGCCGAGATTTACGGGGTTTTTCTCGTTGAATTCCTCAAGTTTCTCCCAGAAACAGGTCTCCGAAAGGCCGCTGTGCGTAAAGATCTCGCTGCGGACCAGGATATCGGCCCAGCAGAAACGCGCGCCTTCCCAGATCAGTTTCAGATCCGGGACCGGGACCTTATGGTCGCTTGCCCAGTGCCGGCTGCCGTTGACGGGGTTCAGATCCAGTGCAGCGGCATTTTTGCCGCCGAACGGGAAAAACACACCCTTGCTGACAGCTTCCTTATCATCAAAGATCCGGCGCGAATCCGCGGTAAGGAACGGCTTCAGACGGGCCTCATCCGGCAGCGGGAGCGGCTGAAAATCACCGTGCAGGATCTCTTTCCGCAGCGGCTGATGGGGCATTGCGGAACGGTAAGCCCCGCTTTTCAGCAGCAGCTGATAAACGCCGTTCATCAGCACGGGACGGAGCCCGAGCTCACGGACACTTTTAGCCAGAACCGAAAGAGCGGGCATTACCGGTCCGCCCCCGAAAGCAGGTCATTCAGCACGGAAAGGGACGGGACCGCGATCAGATCCTGCTGCCGGATCGATTCGACCGCGGCAAAACAGGTCAGCATTCCCGCGAAAATATCTTCATAAGTGATCGGCGCTTCCTTGCCGTGGTGTGCGGCATCCAGAAAAGCCGCCCAGGAAGCCGCGTGGCCTTTATCCTGCCGGAGGGCCAGGCGTTCCTGCTTATGGGAACCGTCTTTCCAGGTATCCAGTGTCCGGTAATCGCTCAGGATCCCGATCCGGCCGCCGCCGAAAACCTCGGCACGCTCCTTCGCGCAGGCTTTGTCGCCGTTGGCGAGATAATCCACCGTGCCGATAGATCCGTTTTCAAACAGCACCTGGATCGAGACATTATCCTCATTATAGCGACCGCTGTCCGGCAGACAGAAGGTGTTGACCTTCACCGGCAGCGATCCGCACATCCAGATCAGAAAATCAATAAAATGACAGCCCTCGCCCAGGATCCGTCCGCCCCCTACCTCCCGGTTCTGCGTCCAATGGGTGGACGGGATGAAACCGGCGTTGACCGTGTAATGGACCGAAAGCGGTTCCTGAACGTCGCTGAAGAATTCTTTAAGGTTTGCCGCAAGCGGCGCGAAGCGGCGGTTGTATCCGACCATATAGAGCCGGTCCGGGTGTTCGGAAACACAACGGTACACCTTCGCCAGGGAAAGCGGATCGATCGCGGCCGGCTTCTCGCAATAGACATTTTTCCCGTTTTCGAGCGCTTCAACAGCCTGCGCCGCGTGCAGGGAATGGGGCGTCAGCAGTACGACATCGGAGATCTCCGGATCGCTGAGCACCGCAGCTCCGTCCGTCTCCACCTTTTCAAAGCCGAATTTCTCCGCACTGTGGCGGGCGCTCCCGCCATTCCGGGAAGCGATGCTTTTCAGCGTACAGCGGTCAGCGGATGCCTTCATCACCGGCAGGAAGGTCGCGTTGGCATAATTGCCCGCGCCCAGCACACCGATGTTCGGTTTCGTATCCGCAGGCTGCGGCTGCAGCCGGACCTTCGAGACCGGGACCGGCAGGCTCAGCGGCGGTTCCGCGGACTCCGGGTACTGAAGCAGAACGCCGAGGAAAGGTTCCCTGGTTTTGCCCGTGATCAGGCTGTAGGCCTTTTCCCCTTCGGCAATCGGGATCCGGTGGGTGATCAGGGAACGGACATCCATTTTTCCGTCCGCGATCAGATCCACGAAGCTTTCCATGTTGCGGCCTTCCGTCCAGCGGACGTAGCCGATCGGATAATCCTGGCCGCGTTCTTCATAATTCGCGTCATAGCGTCCCGGTCCGTAGGAGCGGGATACAACTACACGCAACTCTTTTTCGTAATAGATCTTCCGGGGGATCTCCAGACCGACCGCACCGATCGCGATCACATCCCCCCGGTCCCGGCAAAGCCTGCCTGCGAGCTCGATCGCATCGTTGTCCTTGCTGCCGGCGCAGATCAGCACGTGGTCAAACCCGCGGCCCCGGGTGAACAGCGGCACACGGTCCTCAATGTCCCCGCGCGGGGCTGCCTCTACACCGAACTCGCGGGCCAGCTTGATCCGCGTCTTGGAGATATCCATCCCCATCACCCGGCAGCCTGCCGCTTTGGCGATCTGCACTTCCATCAGACCGAGCAGCCCGAGCCCAATCACCAGGACCGTATCGTTCAGCTGCGGGGCG
>CADBKS010000012.1 GCA_902795255.1 uncultured Chloroflexota bacterium | reverse complement strand
TCCCGTTTCGAATATTCGTAAATCGCTTCAAGAAGCTGCTTTTTTCCGAAGTCCTGCCAGAGTGTTTCCGGAAATTCCCATTCGGAATAGGCAGTCTGATACAGCAGGAAGTTGCTGAGCCGCTGCTCTCCGGAGGTGCGGATCACCAGATCCGGATCCGGCAGTTCCGCGGTGAAGAGATAATTGCTGATGGTACTTTCCGTGATATCTTCCGGCTTCAGGCCGTCACTGATCATCCGGCGGACCGCATGCATGATCTCGTTGCGGCTTCCGTAATTCAGTGCCACGGAGAGGATCAGCCGCTCGTTGTTCTTTGAGCGCTCAACGGCCACATCAATTTCATCCAGCAGGTCCTGCGGAATCCCTTCCCGCTGACCAAGATGGATAATGCGGACGCCCTCTTTATGCAGTTCCAGAAACTCATTGGTGAAGGCTTCATGGAAGAGTTTTTCAAGGCCTTTCACTTCATCCTGCGGCCGTCCCCAGTTTTCTGTGGAAAAGGCATAGATCGTCAGGTATTTGACCCCGAATTCCACACAGGCTTTGATTACGGCACGGAGATTTTCAACACCCGCACGATGGCCGAACAGCCGCGGCATGCCGCGCTTTTTGGCCCATCTGCCGTTCCCGTCCATGATGATGGCAATGTGCCGGGGAATCCGTTCAGGCGGGATTGCTTTGATATCCGGAGAACTGTCTGCCATTGGCGATCAGACCTCCATGATCTCTTTTTCTTTCTTCTTGCCGACTTCCTCAACTTTGGCGGTCCAGGTGTCCGTCAGTTTCTGGATCTTTTCTTCGCCCTTTTTGCGGTCATCTTCGGTGATGAGTTTTTCCTTCTCGGCATCCTTCAGGTCCTTGATGATGTCGCGGCGGACATTGCGGATCGCCACGCGGGATTCCTCCAGCCGGTTGCTGACCTGTTTGGCAAGGTCTTTGCGGCGGTCTTCCGTGAGCGGAGGAAGCATCAGCCGGATGGCTTTGCCGTCATCGTTCGGGGTCAGCCCCAGGTCGGATGCCTGAATGGCTTTGGACATGGGACGGATCAGGCTCGGGTCAAACGGGCGGATCATAATGGTGCGGGCATCCGGGATCGTGATGTTTGATACCTGATTGAAGGGTGTCGGGACGCCGTAATATTCAACTGTGAGTTTTTCGACCAGCGCCGGTGTCGCGCGGCCGGTGCGAATGCCGTCCAGTTCTTCCTGCAGTGCGTTGATCGCACCTTTCATTCTGGATTCGCCGTCATTAAGAATGTCGTTGATCATAAGAACCTCCAATTATCATTATTGCGGATTGATTCTATTATACACAAGTTCGTCAAAAACGTCTGTCCCGGCCTTTCATCCGCCGGCACTGCCGGTCATATGATCCAGCAGGTCGTTGATGAAGGTCCGGACCGGTTCGTAGCTGTTTTTTGTACGGGGATCTTCGCTGAGTTTCAGACTCATCGCGCGCAGGGAGTCGATATCGATCGGATCCATCATCTGCCGGATGCGGGATTCCGCCCGGCCGATGTCCCGGTCCGCGTTGTAGGCCAGCCCGACCATGGCCAGATAATCCGGCTTGTAGTCCTGCTGGAGGCTGGAGGGGGCGATATCAAAGAACTGCACCGGGAGGATCCGGTAGCCGATCAGCAGCCCCAGCCCGAGCCCGATCAGCAGCCCTGTGAGCAAATATAAAGGTGCCTGTCTGGTTTTCCCTGCCATGGTCTTTACCTCCTGTCGAAGAAACTCTCCGGAAGATCGCCGAAGCTTTCCGGATCCGTATTGACCGGAATGGCTGTCCCGGCACGGCTGCCGGATCCATCATCCCATGAGAGCCCGGGGTTCGGGGTGATCGTCGGTACGGAAGGCAGTTCCAGTGCCGGCATTGCGTTGGGGTCCGTGGTCACCTGAACGCCCGTGCCGAACGGGTCCGCGTCTGCCTCGGTCATGGAGGTGCCGCTGCCGCCGGTGCCGGAGCTTTCTCCGTTCCGTTCCGTGTTCGACTGCAGGACAATCGCCACGGCTGTGGCTGTCATCATGTCGTTGTAGTCCTTGGTCGGGTCGATAGTCGGGGTGGGCGTGGCATTCTGACCGGTGACGGCTTTATAGAGATTCTCCATTTTCCGCAGGTCGACCGGGGAATATCCCAGGCTGCGGGCATTTTCGATCACGTTCTCCATAAACTCTTCACGGTTTTCGTTCTGGTACAGCACATCGTCCAGCCGGTGCACGGCCTCCAGACGGTTATGGTCCTGATCATAGATCTCGGCGGCCATCAGAACGTAATCGGTCTTGTAATCCAGCCGCAGGTTCGGAAAGACCGCGTCAACAAAATCCGGCGGTTTAATGAACCATGAATAGTAAAGCCCGATCCCGGCCCCGATGACGATCATCAGCAGAAACCAGAAGTAGCGGTTGATTTTTCCCATAAGATTTTCTCAGACTCCGGAATCCATTATAACATTATTCGGAGACGGATCAATGCCGGCTGAGTTTCGGGAGCACACCGAGAAAGTGGAGCGGAAGGCTGCCGGTGTTGACCAGACTGTGGGTGTGCCCTTCCGGACAGTAGGAGCAGGAGCCGGGACCGAGCGGCTCTTCGCTGCCGTCATAAATCATTTTTCCGCTGCCTTCCAGAATGTAGACGGTTTCGCTGTCACCCTCATGGGTGTGCATGCCGATCGAGGAATCCTTTTCCAGGAACCCGTTGATCACTTTGATCGTTTCATCTTCATAGATGCGGAGCCGCGCGGCCCCAGTCCCGCCTTTAAACTCCGGGATGCGTTTCTCTTCAATGCTGTCAAAATCGATTTTCATGATTTTTTCCTTTCCGAAAACGGTGCTGCAGGTGCAGACCGCAATAATGATAAAACGGAACAATCACCTTTAATTATAGTAGAATGAAGAAAGAAGCCGGTATAAAAACCGGAAAAACGGATAAAATGGCAGAACTTTCTTTTGGAGAAAAACTGGCGCAGCACCTGCGCCGCATAACAAAAGGTGACCGCTGCTGCATGCGGTGAATCTTATTAGGAGCTGCGGATATATAATTAGATCTGTCGTCTCAGGCATATTAACTGGGGGTGCCGGGGCCGACGGGTGGCCGCCAGGCCAGCCCGATCGGCCCCGGCTAATAAAACCTGGCGCGGCAAGTTACTTATGCAAACACACGAGCGCTCGGGCCGCGCCATGCAGCGGAGCCCCGGCTCTGCATTACAAAAGTGCGGAGCAGGGTTCTCACTTTTGACTGCCATGTGCATGATCAGGTGTGCTCTTACAGCAGAAAGAACGGCTTATCAGAATGAAAAACACACAGCAAATGATCAATGACCGCTACCGTGTCACCGCGAATATCGGCGCGGACAAAAGCGGTTATTTTCTCAGTCTCCGGGACAGTGAGGACGGGAAGCAGTACTATACCAAGCTGGTAAAGATCGATGACAGCCATCTCAGCGCAAAAGTGCTTTACGCCCTGCAGATGCGGATCCAGCGCCTTTCCCGCTTCTCCCATACGAACGTGATCAGTATTTACGAAACGGAGCTGGCACCGGAAGGCCTGCTGCTGCGGCAGAATGAGCTGCCCGGGATGTCCCTGAAGAATCTGATGCAGAAAAACGGCCGGCCGCTGCCGGCACAGACCGCTTATTCCGCGGCGCTGGATATCGCTTCGGCACTGGCCGCGCTGCACAGCGAGGGCCTGGTCCACGGGGAGCTGGATCCTTCCCATGTCTGGATCGATGACCGGGGAAAGAATTACCTTTCCTTCCTGGAGCTGCCCCCGTCTTTTGACACCGACCGGGCGGTCTACCGCATGCCGGAGCTGACGCCCTCATCCGAACCGCAGCCGGCCGCGGATATCTTCGCATTCGGGGTCCTGATGCTGGAGATGTGCACGGGGCTCTCCGCCTATCGTTCCTCGGGGGATGAGACGGATGTTGAGGAATATTCCCGGGTCTATACCTATTACCGCGGCGCGCTCGCGGATTCGGTGAAAAATGCCGCGCCGGATCTTTTCGCGCTCCTTTCCCGCTGCCTGACGGACAATAAGGAACAGCGTTTCAAAAACGGGGAAGAGCTCTACTGGGCCATCCGGGAGATGCTGGAAAAGAACGAAAAAAAGCAGTCTGAGGCGGAACGGAAAGAAGCCGGACAGGCGGAGCAGCAAAAGGAACCCGCCGGAGAACCGGCCGGGAAGAAGGAAAAGGGCGCATCCTTTGATACGGGCGGAAAGAAGAAAAAGCCTTCCATTCTGCCTTACCTGATCTTCGGTCTGCTTTTTATCGGTGCGGGGGCCTGGTTCTGGATCCGGAAGCCGGATCTTTTCCCGAAACCGGAACCGTCTGCCGCAGAGAACACGCCGGTTTACCAGCATACGATGGATGTGCTTTACATCACGCAGACCTCGGTGGCGGGGGAGATCGAAAAGCAGGCGGCGGTCACGCCGGCGACGGAAACACCGGAGCCCACGGAAACGCCGACCTCCGTTCCCACCGCGACGCAGGTCCCGCGTCCGATCTCAGCCGAAATCGGACGGGTGATCCGCTGGAATGCCGATGACAGCCTGATGGCGGCGGTCCCGGCAGTCTCCTTTACGATGGGGATGGACCATACCTTTAATTTTGATATGAACGGCGTCCTGCCTTCGCACCGGGTCTCCATGGATGCTTTCTGGATCGACCGGACCGAAGTCACGCAGGCGCAGTACGCGCGCTGTGTCAGCGAGGGCGCATGTCAGCCGATCGAACGGATCGCGGATGAATGGATCCGTGATGACTATCCGATCATGAACGTCCGCTGGACGGACGCGCAGGCCTACTGTGCCTGGGCGGGCAAGCGGCTGCCATCGGAAGCTGAATGGGAACTGGCTGCACGCGGTACGGACGCGAGGCTTTATCCCTGGGGAAATGTCTCCCTGAGTGTCGGGACACTGCCGAACACGGTCCACGAGGCGGGCGGCGACGGACGGGACCTCAGTCCGTACGGTGTCCTGGATATGGCCGGGAACGTCAGCGAGTGGGTCAATGACTTTTATTCGGATACGCGCCTGATCTCCGAAGGTAGTGAGCCGGTCAACCCGATCGGCCCGATTTCCGGCAATATGCATACCGTAAAAGGCGGCAGTTTCCTTTCGGATGATCCGGAATCCTCCCGCTTTGTCTTCAGCCGCTTCGGCGCGGCGCCGGACCTGGCCCGGAATTACGGCTTCCGCTGCGTGGTCAGCGCCGGGGAGGTGAGTACGGTCAAAGCGGTCGAGCAGAGCGAACGTCTTGAGACGGCTGCCGCTGTCAGCGTCCCGGAACGTCCGGAAGGCTGTACCGACCGCGCCCGCTTTGTCAATGACGTGAACATCCCGGACGGGACGGTGGTGACCCGCGGGGAATGGATCACCAAGACCTGGACACTGGAAAACTACGGCACCTGCCCCTGGAGCGAAAACTACAAGGTCGTGTGGGCGGATCCGAACCTGCAGAACCGGCAGCAGCTTTTTGATATCGGCACGGCGCTGCAGCCCGGTGAACAGGCGGAGATCAGCGTGACCTTCCCGGTGCAGGGGGACGGGCTGACGCATATCTCGTTCCTGCTGGCCAATACGGAAGGGCAGACCTTCGGCCTCGGCCCGCAGATGCGCGGGGACCTGTATATCGAGTACCGGGTCCAGTGAGGGAAATTCGAAATGCGGAATGCGGAATTCGGAATGGCTGCCCGCAGCGGTGATTTGTAAGAAGCCGCTGCCGGCCGCAGAAACTTTCTTTATCCGGCTTTAAATATCAGGGCCCGCTGAGGATTTTACACCTCAGCGGGCCCTGATCTGTTTTCCGTCTGTTCAGGCGGAAAGAGCTTTATTTGGACAATTGTTCCCTGGCTTCGCGTTCCCGGTCCAGTCTGGAATTGCGGAAATACAGGCAGATGTCGACCAGGACCATTCCGAAGTTGATGAAATAAAAGACCGTCGCGAGGTTATAGGTGTGGGATATGATCTTTCCGATGATCCCCGCGGTGTATCCGAGCTCGATGAGCAGCAGGAAGGAAAGGCTCTTCCCCTTTGCGGTCCGGGACCGGATGGACTTCATCACATTGTTCGGCCAGGAGAGACCGAAGCAGATGATCATGATCGTTTCACAAATAACAGGCGCGCTCATTTTTTATCTCCGATCATCCTTTGAACCAGTTCTTTTTTGCCGGGGTGTGGGTGATGGTCACCTGTTTGAGATCGGTGTAGGATTCGATGCCTTCCACGCCCAGCAGGCAGCTGTAGCCGCTCTGTTTGGTGCAGGAAATAGCGCTGTCGATGGAGGCCGAATCGCCGTAGGAGTTGATGAACAGGCAGGCGGCCTTGACAGCCTTGGAGAAGCGGATCGCGCGGCCGGTGTCGGAGGTGAAGCAGGCACCGCCGAGACCGTACGGGGAATCGTTCGCGATGTCGAAAGCTTCCTTTTCCGTGTGGAATTTTTCGATCACGACTACAGGCCCGAAGATCTCTTCCTGAGCGATGCGCATGTTGTTGGTCACATCAATAAAGACGGTCGGTTCAATATAGAAGCCTTTGTCCAGCGGGGCTTCGGTGATGCGGTGGCCGCCGCATGCCAGCTTCGCGCCTTCATCAAGACCGATCTGGATATAGCGGAGAACACGTTCCAACTGTGCCTTGGAGATGACCGGTCCCATTTCGGTGGCGGGATCTTCGGTCAGACCGACGCGGATCTTCTTCACGCGGGAGACCATTTCCTCACAGAACTGATCGTAGATCGTATCCTGGACGAGGACGCGGGTCGGGGCAACGCAGAGCTGGCCGGCCGAGGAGAAATCGGAGGTCATGATGTTGTCGATCGCGGTATCCCAGTCACCGTCTTCGAAGACGATACATGCGGATTTGCCGCCCAGTTCCAGGCTGAGTTTCTTGATATTGGAAGCGGAAGCGCGGACCAGGGAACGGCCGGTGTCGGTACCGCCGGTGAGGGAGACCTTGCCGATCTTCACATTTTCGCCCAGTTCGTTGCCGATGACTTCACCGGGGCCGAGAACGAGGTTGACGACACCCTTCGGGAAGCCGGCCTCTTCCAGAGCCTTGAACATTTCAACGGCGCCCAGCGGGGTGTTGGAAGACGGTTTCAGGACGACGGTGTTTCCGGCGAGCAGTGCGGGGGCAATGCATTTGGAGGCAACGGAAAGCGGTGCGTTCCAGGGGATGATCAGACCGCAGACACCGATCGGTTCGCGGATGCTCAGCGTGGTGCAGAGCGGGCTGTCATTGTAGCTTTTTCCGGAAGGAGCAGTGGCCAGTCCGGCAAAATGGCGGAAGAAGAACGCGGTGCGGACGACATCGCCGACAGCGGTTCGGAGCAGTCTTCCCGTATGGCGGCATTCCTGCAGGCCGATTTCCATTTTTCGGGATTCAAGAATATCGGCGGCCTTGTTCAGCAGACCGGCGCGGACCATCGGAGGAGTGTTTTTCCAGATCTCTTTTGCGGCATCGGCGGCATCGACTGCGTTGCGGGTGTCCTGGACATCCCCTTCCGCGACGACGGCAACGAGGTCACCGGTCGCAGGATTGTGGATCTCACGGGTCTTTCCGGAAACAGCTTCAACCCATTCCCCATTGATAAACATTTTTACAGTATCCATATTTTGTGTTATTCCTCCAAAAAATTATTTCAGATTTCAATGCTCCGCATTTCAGGCCAGGTGACAGGCGACAAAATGATCGGGGCTTATTTCACGCAATTCGGGTGTTACATGGAAGCACTCGTCTTTGGCAAATTCGCAGCGGGAGGCGAAACGGCAGCCCGGTTTCGGATCGATCGGGCTGGTGACTTCCCCGCGGATCGGTTCGTGCTTTTTATCCCGTGCACCGAGTTCCGGGATCGGGATCGCGTTCAGCAGCGCTTTGGTATACGGATGGAGCTGGTTTTCGAACAGTTCCGAGGTCGGAGCCTTTTCCGCGATCATGCCCAGGTACATCACGATGATGTCGTTGGAAATGTGCTTCACGACGGAAAGGTCGTGCGTCACGAACATATAAGACAGGCCGCGTTCGTCCTGAATGTCCATCAGCAGGTTCAGGATCTGCGCCTGAATGGAGACATCCAGTGAGCTGACCGGCTCATCGCATACGACGAATTTCGGGTTCAGGGCCAGGGCGCGCGCGATGCCGACACGCTGGCGGCGTCCGCCGTCCAGCTCATGCGGATAGGCATTTGCGATACGTTCCGCTACACCGACGACCTTCATGATCTCATGGACGCGGTCGTTCAGTTCGCTTTTCGATTTGCACGCACCGTTGGCGCGGAGCGGTTCGGAGATGATCCTTTCCACGCTCATGCGGGGGTCCAGACTGGCATAAGGGTCCTGGAAAATGATCTGCATTTCCCTGCGCAGTTTTTTCATCTGCGCGCCCTTATACTGCAGAATATCCTCGCCCTCGAAATAAATGTGTCCGGAAGTGGCCTCAATGAGACGCAGAACGGTTCTGCCCAGGGTCGTTTTACCGCACCCGGACTCACCGACGACACCGATCGTCTTTCCTTTGCCGATCGTAAAGCTGACGTCGTCCACCGCGTGGACCGTGCCGACCGGGGTCTGGAAATATTTTTTCAGGTTTTCAACTCGGACCAATTCTTCCATCTCAATTCTCCTTTCCGCCGGTCATCAGGTGGCAGCGGATCAGATGTCCGTCCTTTTCCCAGACCGGGACATTGCCGCTGCGGCATTCTTCACGGCAGAAAGCGCAGCGGGGGTGGAATTTGCAGCCCTGCGGCAGGTCGCTCGGGTCCGGCATCATACCCTCGATCGGTTTCAGGCGTTTCGCCTGTTCCTTCAGGTTCGGGATGCTCCCGAACAGGCCGTTCGTGTAGGGATGATGGTTCGCCGAGCGGTCAAAGATCTGTTCCAGCGATCCGTACTCGATGACTTCACCGGCGTACATGATCGCCACATAGTCGCAGGTCTCCGCAACGATCCCGAGGTCGTGTGTGATCAGGATCATGGCGGTCTTGAGACGGCCTTTCAGGTCTTCCATCATGGAGAGCACCTGCGCCTGGATCGTCACGTCCAGTGCGGTGGTCGGTTCATCCGCGATCAGGAGGTCCGGCTGGCTGGCTAGCGCCATCGCGATCACGACACGCTGTTTCATTCCGCCGGAAAACTGGTGCGGGTAGCAGACCTTCCGGGTCGGATCGATTCCCACCAGTTTCAGGATCTCTTCGACTCTGGCGGTTTTCTGGGAGGCGCTCATTTCCGGGTTGTGGATATCCAGCACTTCCCGGATCTGATTTTCGACGGTCACGACCGGGTTCAGGCTGGTCATCGGGTCCTGGAAGATCATGCTGATCTTGGCCCCGCGGACAAGGCGCATGTGGGCATCGGACGCCTTTACGAGATCTTCGCCTTCAAAAACGATGGAGCCCTGGTCGATGATCCCGGTCTCTTTCGGCAGCAGGCGCATGATGGCCAGTGCCGTGGTGGTTTTCCCCGCGCCGGTCTCGCCGACCAGCCCGATCGTTTTGCCTTTTTCGAGCGAAAAACTCACACCGTTCACGGCATAGTTGCTGCCGTCGTCGGTTTTATATCTCACATGGAGATCCCTGATATCAAGCAGTTTTTCAGACATCGTACGGCCTCCTTAGTGATTGCCCTTCAGCCGGGGATCCATCGCGTCGCGCAGACCGTCACCGAAGAGGTTGAAGGAAAGCGCTGTCAGAACGATCATGATCATGGGGAAAATGAGCAGATAGGGATACTGCCGCATGTAAGAGCGGGCTTCGGAGAGCATCGCCCCCCATTCGGGACGGGGCGGTTCAACGCCCAGGCCGACGTAGCTCAGACCGGCAGCGGAAAGGATACCGGTGGCAACGCCCAGCGTCGCCTGCACGATCAGGGGACCGACCGCGTTCGGGATGATGTGCTCGAAAATAATAGCGAAGTCGCTGGAGCCCGATGCACGGGCCGCTTCGACGTATTCGCTCTCGCGGATCGTAAGGATCTGGGAGCGCATGATGCGCGCGAAAGTCGGGATGGAGGTCACCGTCAGCGCGATCATCAGGTTGAACAGCCCCTGTCCGAGTGCGGCGACGATCGCCATGGCCATCAGGATCGCGGGGATCGACATGAAAATGTCGCAGATGCGCATGATGATGCTGTCGACTGTTCCCCCGTAAAAACCGGCCACGGAACCGACGATCATACCGCCGGCCATGGACATCAGCGTCGTGAAGATGCCGATCTGCAGTGAAATACGGGTGCCGTGTACGATGCGCGCGAAAATATCCCGTCCGTAGCCGTCGGTGCCGAACCAGTGTTCTTTGGAAGGCGGCTGAAGGCGCTGGGACACATTGTTTTTGATCACGACGGTTTTGTAATCCGCGATGACATCCGCGAAAACCGCGACCAGGATCAGGATAATGATGAAGATCATCGCCGCAACAGCCGTCCTGTTCTTCAGCAGGGCACGCCAGACTTCAAATAACTGGCCGTGTTTTTTTGTTTTTTTCATATCCGTTCCTCCTAACGTCCGAATTGCGATTTGATGCGCGGATCAACAAATGTGTAGATGATATCCACGAGCAGGTTGATCACACTGAAGGCCAGTGAAAGAACGATCACTGCGCCCAGAACGCAGGGGAGGTCACGGTTGTTCACCCCGGAAAGAATATACGTTCCCAGCCCCGGAACGGCGAAGACGCTTTCGATGATGACCGCGCCGCCCAGTTCGCGTCCGAACTGGATCCCCGCGACCGTGATGATCGGGATCAGTGCGTTGCGGAGTTCATGCATCCAGATGATCTTTGCTTCGGTCTGACCTTTCGCGCGGGCGGTCCGGATGTAATCCTGACGGATCACTTCCAGCATGGTCGAGCGGGTCATGCGGATCATGGAGCCGACTGCAACCAGGGAAAGGGAAAGACCCGGAAGGACGAATCCCTTCCATGTGGAGATGCCGTTGGCTGGCAGGATCCGCAAACGCAGCGCGAAGATCAGGAGAAAACCAAGGCCCATGCAGAAGCTCGGGATGGCCGTCAGAAGCATGGAAATGACACGGATCACGTAATCCGAAAGTTTATACTGACGGATCGCGGACCAGATCCCGATCGGAACTCCGACCAGGAGCGAGAAAAGAAGGGCTATGGCAGCCAGGGTCATCGTGATCGGTGCCCTCCGCAGGATCTCACCGGAAACATTCAGTGTCGTACTGTAGGAAACTCCGAAATCTCCCCGTACGACCCCCGCCATATAGGAAATATAGCGCGGGAAAAAGGCCTTGTCGGCCCCGAGTTTCCTGTTCATTTCTGCCAGTTGTTCCGGCGTGGCATCCAGTCCCAGCTTGACTAAAGCCGGGTTGCTGAAATTCGGTGTAAGCGACATAATAAAATAAACGATAAAACTGACTCCGATCATGATCGGGATGATCCAAAGCAGCCGCTTCAGGATATATTTTGCCAAACCGTACCTCCCTTCTCTGATTTTCAAATATTCAAATGATTGGCGGGCCCGGCCGCGGACAGCGGCCGGACCCGGATTTTAATGATCGTTATTCAGTAATTAATTCCAGTGCATTTCGTTGATATGCATGTAACCGGTGCCGCGCAGGCCTTCGATATCGAGGTTGGCAGCCATGATGTGCGAGCGGACCGGGAAGAAGCACGGGATGTAGTAAGCCGCGTCCCAGATCTCTTCTTCGGCCTGTTTGTAGAGTTCGATGCGGGCATCGGTGTCGCCGAGGGCGGCAGCCTGGCTCATCAGGTCGTAGATCTTGACCAGCTGTTCATCTTCAGCAGCGGTGTGGGAGAGCTGCAGGGAGCCGCCGGGGGTCCAGAGTCTTCTCAGGGCGTCGAAATCCTGGTACAGGTTGCCGATGCCGAGAACGCCGGTTTCGTAGTTGCCGGCCATCATGTTGGCGACAGCGGTGTTGGATTCCTGCATTTCGATCTCAACGGTGATGCCGATCTCGGCGAGGTTGTCAGCCATGACCTGGGCCATTCTGGAGTTCATTTCATCCTGCGCGATCATGCGGATGGTGAATCCGTCGGCATAGCCGGCTTCGGCCATCAGTTCCTTTGCTTTTTCAACATCATAGGTGTAGCCTTCGAAGCCATCGACATAACCGATCGTACCGACGTTGCAGTACTGGGTGGTCGGTCTGCCATTGCCTTCAACAGCGACGATCACGATGTCATCACGGTTGATTGCGTAGTTGATCGCCTGGCGGACCAGCTTGTTGGAAAGGAATTCGTTCTGGACGTTCATCGTGACGAACTGAAGGGAGTTGGAGTTGTAGTCAACCATCTTCAGATCCGGGTTCGCTTCGATATCGAAGCGGGCGGCTTCCGGCCATACGGCGCTGTAGTCAGCTTCGCCGGCTTCCATGGCGATCAGGGCGGTGTTGTTGTCATTGATGAACTTGATGGTGACATCTTTGATCTCAGGAGCACCGAGGTAGTAATCTTCGTTGGCAGCCAGTTTGATGTATTCGCCTTCGACCCATTCAACGAACTTGTACGGGCCGGTGCCGATCGGGTTGCGGCCGAACGCGTCGCCCATTTCCGTGGCGGCTTTGCGCGGGCGGATGCTCCAGTTGACGGTGGTCAGGATGCCCAGGAACGGAGCGGAAGGACCGGTCAGGGTCACTTTTACTTCGTGGTCGCTGAGCGCTTCGACATTGTCGATGATGGCGGAATTGTTCAGGTTCCGGGCCTTGTTGTCCATGAAGGTGAAGACAACGTCATCAGCGGTGAAGTCGGTGCCGTCATGGAATTTGACGCCTTCGCGGAGCTTGAAAACGAATTCGGAAGCGTCTTCATTCGCTTCGACGGATTCTGCAAGCCCCGGGATCAGGTTATTCTGTGCATCGGTGGTCATCAGGCCTTCGCTGATGTTCACGATCACGGAATAAGCATAGCTCATAACAGAGACAGACGGATCCAGAGAATCAGGGGAGACCTGGATGATCATGTTGAGGTCCGTACGCTGCGCGAAGACACCGCCGGTGACGACCAGGCATAATGCCAAGACCAGTAAGAAGATGGTTTTTTTCATAATAACTTACCTCCAAAAAAAACCGGGAATTACTCCCGTTAGCATACTTACACCAGTTCGGGCTTGTGGCTTTCGACGCTGCGCAGGGCGGCTTCGATCAGCCGGACCGAGTAGGCGGATTCTTCGTTGTCCACGTTGAACTCTTTGTTGTTCATGATGGCGTCCGCGAAGTGTTCGACCTCATTGGTATAGGCGCCCCACATCTGGCCGTCGATCTTCGTCTGGACCAGGCTGACCGGAGCGACGCGGTCCGTATAGGCCATGACCCCGCTGTTGTACGGCTGCATGCGGATGATACCTTTATCGCCGAGCAGATCCAGTTCTGCAACGGAACCGGGGTAGGCAGCCGGCAGCGTCCAGCTGACGTTCATCGTACCGCAGGCGCCGTTGTCATATTTGAAGACCATGTCCAGACCGTCTTCACCGTACAGGCCGAGTTTGTCGATCTTTTCGGCAAAAACTTCGGTGATCTTGTGGCCCGTCATCCACATGGAGGCATCCAGATCATGGATCGCCATGTAGAAACCGATGGTGACGCGGCCTTTGACATATTCATTGGTCACCCGCGGACCGTAGCGGCGGATCGCGACTTCGGTGAGTTCACCGATGCGGCCGTCATGGCATTCGTTGCGGACGCGCTGGTACTGCGGCATGAAATGGCAGGTATGGGCGACCATCAGGCGGACGTTGTTTTCCTTCGCGGCATTGATGATCTGCTGGCATTCGTCATAGGTTTTGGCAAGGGGTTTTTCAAGCAGGATATGCTTGCCCGCTTTGGCGGCAGCCACTGCTGCGACCACATGGTATTCTTCCGGGACACAGATATCAACAGCCTGGATATCCTCGCGGGCCGCAAGTTCGGAAATATCCTTGTAATAGTCACAATGGAAGGTTTCGGCATATTTGCGGCCGACTTCCTCACGGGGTTCCACGATCGCCTTCAGGCAGACGTTGGAGGCCTGGCTCAGAACTGCAAGATGTGTTACGCCGATACGACCGACACCGGCAAGCGCCATGTTCAATTTTTCACTCATAATAATTACTCTTCTGTCCTTTCTGATACATCATTTTTATGTAAAGCTCCGCTTCGGATTGTGAAAAGCGGTGTTTTCCTTATCGGATCCGTTTCGGTGCTGCGCCGGGTTCGGTGTAGCGGCGGATGATGTTGGTGAGGATCTCCACGGTCTGATCCATCTGTTTTTTGCTGGCGTGCTCATACGGCCCGTGCATCGCGAATGCGCCTTCGCCCAGGTCGGGGCACGGCAGGCCTTTTTTCATGGTCAGCTGCGCGCCGTCCGTCCCGCCGCGGATGGGCAGGATCACCGGTTCCAGACCGGTGTCGCGGATGGCGGCTTCGGCGATTTCGATCATGTGGGGGTGTTTGAGGATCTCATCGGCCATGTTGCCGTACTGTTCCTGAATGTCCAGCGTGACGGTCCCTTCGCCGTATTTCATGTTCATCGCGTCCACGATGTCCCGGATCAGCTGCTCGCGGGCGAGAAACTTTTCCTTGTCGAAATCACGGATGGTGATGCGCATTTCTGCCTGCGCGATCCCGCCGGTCAGGGTGCTGAGGTGGAAATAACCCTCATAGCCGGAGGTGTCCCGCGGGCTCTGGTTCTGCGGCAGCATGCCGGCGATCTGCGCGGCAAGCCAGACCGCGTTGATCATCCGGTCCTTTGAAGCGCCCGGATGGACGGCAAAGCCTTTGATTTTGATGTAGGCTGCGCTCGCGTTGAAGCACTCGTAGATCAGATCTCCGGCAGCGGCGCCGTCGATCGTGTAAGCGTAGTCAGCGCCAAGTTCATTGATATCCAGGTCCCATGCACCTTCACCGATCTCTTCGTCCGGGTTGAAGCAGACGCAGATCTTTCCGTGCGGCATATCGGACGCCAGGATCTTTTCAAGAAACGTCATGATGACGGCCACACCGGCTTTGTCATCGGCTCCCAGAAGCGTCGTCCCGTCCGTGACCACGAGCGTATCCCCCGCCATATTTTTCAGATGGGGGAACTTTTCGACGGTGATCGTGCGGCCGGCGCCGAGTTCGATATCTTTCCCGTCATAGTTTTCAATGACGCGGGGATGCACGTTCTCTCCGGTGAAGTCGGGGGCGGTGTCGATATGGGCGATGAACCCGATCGCCGGGGCATCCTCACAGCCGGCAGTCGCCGGGATCTCACCGTAGACATATCCCATTTCATCAACACGGGCGCGGCTGACGCCCATGGCTGCCATCTCTTCACAAAGCATCCTGGAGAGGTCCTTCTGCCACGGTGTGGACGGACGGGTCCCCATCCGAAGCTTTGCGTCCGTATGGACCTGTGCGTATCGTACGAGTCTTTCAACAGTTCCCATTATTTCTTCTCCTTGCTGCGGCCGTGACCGTTTCGTTATTTTCCGATCCTTTTCGGAGCGGCGCCCGGTACCGCGTAGCGCCGGGTGATCCCCATCAGGATCTCTACGGTCTGGTCCATGTGCCGTTTGCTGGAATGCTCATACGGACCGTGCTGCGCGAAAGCGCCTTCACCGATCCCCGGGCAGGGCAGACCTTTTTTCATGGTCAGCTGCGCGCCGTCCGTTCCCCCGCGGATGGGGGTGACGTGCGGTGTGATGCCGAGTTCTTCCATGGCGGCTTTTGCGATCTCGACCATGTGATAATTTTTCAGGATCTCTTCTGCCATGTTCCCGTACTGTTCGCGGAGCTCAAGCTCTGCCGTGCCTTCACCGTAGGTCATATTCACGGAAGCGACGATATCCCGGATCAGCTGTTCGCGTTTGAGGAAATTTTCTTTGTCAAAATCGCGGATCGTGATGCGCAGTTCGGCTTTCGCGATAGTGCCCTGGATCGCGCTGAGGTGGAAATATCCCTCGTACCCGGAGGTATCCCGCGGGCTCTGGTTCTGCGGCAGCATCCCGACGATCTGGGCCGCGATGTAGCCGGCGTTGATCATTTTGTTCTTGGACCAGCCGGGGTGTACGGCATAGCCGTTGACCGTGATGGTGGCCGCGGCCGCATTGAAGCATTCGAAGATCAGGTCCCCGGACGGGCCCCCGTCAACATTGTAGGCGTAGTCAGCGCCGAGTTCATCGATATCAAGGTCCCAGGCGCCCTCGCCGATCTCTTCATCGGGGTTGAAGCAGATGCAGATCTTCCCGTGCGGCATATCGGACGCAAGCAGTTTTTCGCAGTAGGTCATCACGACCGCGATCCCGGCTTTGTCATCGGCGCCGAGAAGCGTAGTCCCGTCCGTGACGATGAGCGTATCGCCTTTCATATCGGCAAGATAGGGATAGTTGCGGACTTCGATCGTCCTTTCTGCGTTGAGGACGATATCTTTTCCGTCATAATTTTCGATGACGCGCGGGTGAACGTTCTCACCGGTGAAATCGGGGGAGGTGTCGATATGGGAAATGAAACCGATCGCGGGGGCATCTTCGCAGCCCTTTGTCGCGGGGATCTCGCCGTAAACGTAACCCATCTCATTCATTCGGACGCGGCTGATCCCGATCTGCTGCATTTCTTCATAAAGCAGTTTCGTCAGATCAAGCTGTCTGGGAGTGGAAGGCCGTGTGCCGGTTTTCAGCGCACTGGTCGTATGTACTTTTGCATAACGGATCAGACGTTCAACGGTGCCCATATTAATAACTCCTTCAGCACTGTAATGTGCTGCAGTTAATTTTTTTTGACGTATTACAAAACGAAAAACGTTATTCCGATTATAGTATCGTTTTATAGATTCTTTCTAATATTGGGTCATTTTTTGACATTTAAAATATGCTGCGAAAAAGCAGTATACTCTTATCTGACTAATCTTACTGTAAGGAAAACCGGAGCCATGACGCGAAGACTGATCAAAAATGCCGATGTATTTAATGGGAAAGATCCCGCTCTGCTCGAAAATGCCAAAATCGTTATTGAGGATGACCTGGTGACGGATATCCTTCAGGGGGATATCAGCGAGACAGAGTTTGACAGTGTCCTGGACGCCGGAGGGCTGACCGCGCTGCCGGGCCTGACCGATGCCCATGTGCATGTCTCCATCACCGCGCCGCAGGACCGATCCCGTCCGGATGAGATCGCGGTGCGGAGCGTCCGCTATGCCCGCGACATGCTGATGCGCGGTTTCACAACGGTGCGCGACGCGGGCGGTATTACGTACGGCCTGAAGAAAAACATCGACAGCGGTTATCTCGACGGCCCGCGGATCTACCCTTCCAATAATTTCATTTCCCAGACCTGCGGCCACGGGGATATCCGCATGTCCGTGGCCGGGGAGCGTTATCCGGGCGGCTTCTATACGTCGCCCGCGATCATGAATAAAATGACGGCTCTCGCGGACGGGCCGGCCGAAATGCTGAAAGCCGTGCGGGAACAATTCCTGCTCGGGGCTTCCCAGATCAAGCTGATGTGCGGCGGCGGGGTGACCAGTTACTTTGATCCCGTTCAGACGCTTCAGTTCACACCGGAGGAAATGAAGACCGCAGTCGACGCTGCCGCGGATTACGGCACCTATGTGATGGCTCATATCTATACCTCCGCCGCCATGCAGCGGGCCGCGAAAGCCGGCATCCGCAGCTTTGAGCATGCCACGATGATGGACGATGAGACCGGCCGGATGATCGCCGGGGAGGGGATCTGGGTCATGCCCGGTCCGCAGTTCGCCCGTCCGCTGGCACCGCGCTATGAGGGGGATCCCTTCATCGCCGAAAAATATGAACGGATCCGCCGCTGCGCCGGCATCCAGACGGAAACCATCAATAAATATGATATAAAGATCGTTTACGGGACGGATTCCATGGGCGATCCGGAGCGGACCGACGCCTGCCAGCTGGATGACTTCCGCTATTACAAAATGCATTACGGCAGTTTCCGCGGGCTGCTCGCGGCGACCGGAAATGTTCACGAGCTGCTGAAGATGAGCACTTATCAGGACCCGTACCCGCGGGGAAAGATCGGGGTGCTGAAGAAAGGGTCCTTCGCGGATATCCTTCTGGTTTCGGGGAACCCGGCGGAGGATCTGGATATCCTGGCGGATCGGAACAATATCCGGATGATCATGAAAGGCGGGAAGATCTATAAAAATACGCTTGCCGCCTCGGCGTAAATCTTTAACGCGCGGCAGGCGGAAGTGCGAAACTTGCTCCGCATGGGGTGGGCTGAGCCTGCGCTTTTATGATGCGGAGCAGGTGCTGTGGGGATACAGCTAAATCTGTCGTCTCAGGCAAAATACACGGGGTGCCGGGGCCGACGGGTGGCCGACAGGCCAGCCCGATCGGCCCCGGCTAATAAAAGCCGGCGCGGCCAGCGGCTTATGCAAACACACGCACGACCGTGCCGCGCCATGCGAAGCACTCACTTTCGCATGTCATGTGCATATCCGAAGTACAGAAACGGTATTTCCGGACGGAAATTGTGATAAAATCAGGGCTCCGGCAGTCCCCGGACAGCCCGCTTTAAGAACGTTTTTTGCGGATAAGTTTTCTTAATATTTCCCCTTCCGCGGAAATATTAAGAAAAATGAGTTGTAAGAAATCCCTTGCTTTTTTTAGCTTTTATGATAGAATAGAGCTATATTTAGCGAATACTTGGGGTGCGCTAAACTAAATATAGTGAAATCTTAAGCATTTGCTGATAGATCAATTATCGCCCCTCGCAGGGCTTTTTTGTTGTAATCTGTACCAGATATGAGGATATATGGACTGCCCTTTTTGCGGAAACCCGAAAACAAATGTGGTTTATACCGGAAAACCGGAAGACGGGAAGCTCCAGCGGCGGCGTTACTGTCCGGCCTGCAAAAAACGCTTCAACACCTATGAGCGCCCTTTTCTGGGCACACCGATGGTGGTAAAGTCGGATGGCAAACGCGAGGTCTTTGACGCGGAAAAACTGCGCCACGGGATCAGTATCGCCTGCGCCAAACGCCCCGTCCCCGCTGAAAAGATCAGCGAACTGGTGGAAAGCATCGAAAAACGTCTGCAGATGGAGGGAAAATACGAAATTCCCTCCCGAATGATCGGGGATCTGGTAATTGACGGGCTGAAAGGCCTGGATCTGATCGCATATATCCGTTACGCGATCGTATATCTGAGAATGGATGATCTCCATGTACTGCGTCAGGAGATCGACAATCTGCTCGGAGAAGGCGACAGCAGGGGAAACTGAAGACCCGCGGCACGTAACGCAATGACAATGATTATATAAAAAATAGCAAAGGGAGAGGCTATGGAGACAAAGCTGCATGAAGACGGCACGCTGGATTTTCCCGCGATGCCGGCCGGTTTACCGTCGATTGAAATGAGCGACAACGCTCGGAAGGTTTTTGAAAAACGATATGTCCGCCGCAATCCGGACGGGACCCCGGCGGAGACTGTCGACGGCACGTTCTGGCGTGTGGCCTATCACGTGGCCCGCGCGGAAGCGATCTACGACGGCGATGTCATGCAGTCAGCGGTGCGTTACTACAAAATGCTGGCGAACCGCCAGTTTTTCCCGAATTCCCCCACTTTCACCGGTGCCGGCACTCCGCTGGGACAGCTTGCAGCCTGCTTTGTTCTTCCGATCAGTGATGACATGGGCAGAAAAGAGAGCGGTATCTTCACAACGCTCCGCAATGCTGCGCTGATCCAGCAGACCGGCGGCGGAAACGGCTTCTCCTTCTCCCGCCTGCGCCCGGAAGGCTCGATCGTCCGCTCTTCCGCGGGACAGGCCACCGGCCCGATCGGTTTCCTGCGCGTCTACGACCACGCTTTCGGTGAGGTGGCCCAGGGCGGTTCCCGCCGCGGTGCCAATATGGCAGTCCTGCGTGTGGACCATCCGGATATCGAACAGTTCATCACCTGTAAGACCAACGAAAACGCCATCACCAACTTCAACCTTTCTGTCGGGATCACCGACGCGTTCATGCGCGCGGTGGAAGCGGATGCCGACTGGGATCTGGTCTTCCCGGATCTGGACGACCCGCGGACGAAGGATTTTGACGGTGATATCGACGTGGCCCGCCAGCAGGGGATCCCCCTCAAAGTCTACAAGACCATCAAAGCCCGCGATCTCTTCAACCGCATCGTGGAACAGGCCCATCACAACGGCGAACCGGGCGTGCTTTTCATCGATCAGGCGAACCGCTACAACCCGGTCCCGCACCTTTACCGCCTGGAGTCCACGAACCCCTGCGGTGAACAGTGGCTTGGCCCTTATGAAAATTGCTGCCTCGGTTCCATCAACCTTGCCCAGCATGCCACTGCCGACGGAAAAGTCGACTGGGCGAAACTGGCCGAAACCACCCGCTCCGCGGTCTGCTTCCTCGATAATGTGATCGATGCCAACGGTTATGTCCCCGGCGTCCCGCAGCTGCGTGAAGCGGCCCACCGCGCCCGCCGCATCGGCCTGGGCATTATGGGCCTTGGCGACCTGATGTTCAACTGCGGCATTCGCTACGGTTCCGAAGAGGGTCAGGAATTTGCCGGCCAGATCATGGAATACGTCCGCTACTTTGCCATGAAGCAGAGCATCGAACTCGCGGAAGCCCGCGGCGCTTTTCCCGCCATCAAGGGCTCGATCTACGATCCCGAAAAGATCACCTGGGAACATCCGCATCCGCTGGCTCCCTACAAACGCGACTGGCAGCGCCCGTCTCTTGACTGGAATGAGATCACCGAAGGGATCAAAGCCCACGGGATCCGCAACGCGGCCCAGACCACCATCGCTCCGACCGGTACGATCGCGACGGTCACCGGCTGTGAAGGCTACGGCTGCGAACCGGCCTTTGCCCTGGCTTACATCCGCCACATGAACGACAACGGCAAGGATGTTCTGCTGCCGTACGCCAGCCCGCTCTTCGACAAAGCCCTGAAGGCCAGCGGGATGGATGAAAAGAAGCGCCAGGCCATTGTTGAACAGGTCATGCAGGAAGGCACCTGCCAGAACATTAAGGATCTGCCGGAGAACATCCGCAATACCTTCGTTGTCTCCTCCGATATCAAACCGGAAGAACACGTCCGCATGCAGGCAGCGCTGCAGGCTTTCGTTGACAACAGCCTCTCCAAGACCGTCAACCTGCCCGCCGGCGCCACGACCGATGATGTCGCCAAGGTCTATATGCAGTCCTGGAAACTCGGCTGCAAGGGCACGACGGTTTACGTCACCGGCTCCCGCGACAAGGTCGTGCTGGAGACCAAGTCCACCATGGAGAAGAAACAGGAAGGCGCCGAGGTGCTGCCGGCCGAAGTGAAGATCGCCGAACCGGAACAGGTCCAGATGCCGCTGTGGCATGACAAGAAGAAGGCCCGCCCGCATTCCCTGAGCGGTTATACCTTCCGCACGGATACGCCGGCCGGCAAGGCCTTCATCACCATCAACGAGAGCGACTCCCAGCCGTTTGAGATCTTCATCAACACCGCCAAGGCCGGTACCGAGATTTCTGCTGTTTCCGAAGCCATCGGGCGCCTGGTTTCCTATGTGCTGCGCCTGGCTTCCCCGGTCGAACCGAAGTCCCGCCTGGAAGAAGTCGCTGCCCAGCTGAAGGGGATCGGCGGAAGCCGCTCCATCGGATTCGGTGCCCAACGCGTTACCTCCCTGCCGGACGGCCTGGCCCACACCTTCCAGGATTATCTGGCGGAACGGGAAGAACGCATGGAAGAACGGGCCCTTCTGGAAGAGCTCCGCGCGAACCGCGCCCAGAAGAAGGCTGCTCCGGAACCGGAAAAGAAGTCCTTCGAGCCGGCGACCTCCCCGATGCTGAAGATCGGCGATATCTGCCCGGAATGCGGTCAGGCGACCGTCATCAACGAAGAGGGCTGCCGCAAGTGCTACTCCTGCGGTTACAGCGAGTGCTGAGAAACCGAATAAGAACCGAAAAACCGGATCCGCGCGGATCCGGTTTTTTGTTGTATTCAAGAAAAAACCACCCGCTAAACAGATGGAGCCGAAGAGCTTCAGCTGAAAGCCAGATGCATCACAATATGTTGGTTTACCTGAAAATCATATCGGTAAAGTAAGTCTATTAGCCCTGACACAATAACGGGGGGGGCCGGGGCCGACGGGTGGCCGCCAGGCCAGCCCGATCGGCCCCGGCTAAATAACACAGGCGCGGCAAGCAGCCTAAGCAAACACACGAACAACTGTGCCGCGCCTTGCGAAGCACTCACTCCCGATAGCCATATGCACCGCAAAACAAATACTGACATGCGGTTGCAAGCGCACGCTGGTGCCGGTGCCTTATAGGCACAGAGCAAACCATCGGCTCAGCCGGTGGCCCTGATTTGAAGGAAAAATGAGTCAGAGAGAACCGTCCCCGGTGACTCATTAACTGCTTTGTTCCGCCGCTAATTGTCCGCAGCCTGCATCAATATCGATTCCTCTTTTCAAACGAACGGTACACGGTATACCGTTTTTATCCAAAACGGATTTAAAGCGCTGCAGCCTGTCCTGATCCGCCCCGCTGCCTTCATAATTTTTTGTGTCATTGAGCGGGATCAGATTCACCTGGCAGGGTATCCCTTTGAGACGGGTGCATAACAGATCAGCATTCTCATGATCGTCATTCAAACCATGGATAAGCGTATATTCAAACAGAATTCTCCGTTCTGTTTTCTCCGTATAATTCCTGCAGGCTTCGAGCAGACTGTCAAGGGGGTATTTTTTGTTGGCGGGGATGATCTGATCGCGGACAGCGTCGCTGGGCGCATGTAAAGAAACCGCAAGGTTGACCTGATGTTTTTCTGCAGTAAACTGTTCAATGCGCGGCACGATCCCTACGGTTGAGATCGTGATCTTTCTTTCACTGATCCCCATGCCTTTCGGATCGCAGAGGATATCGACAGCTTTCATTACTGCGTCATAGTTGTAAAAAGGCTCTCCCATCCCCATTACAACAATGTTGCCGACCTGCAGCCCTTTGGATCTGAGAAGCCGGGAGATGAACAAAACCTGAGCAACGATCTCCCCGGCGGAAAGGTTGCGGATGAACCCCATTTGTCCTGTGGCGCAAAACGCACAGTTCATCGGGCAGCCGACCTGTGTTGAAATACAGACCGTGTTCCGTTCCCTTTCGAGCTTCGGAACAGATCCTCTTATCCCGGCATCGGAATTGACCGTCGGGAACCGCAGCGAGGTATAGCGGAGCAGCACGGTTTCGATCTTCCTGTCATCCTGAAGCCGGAATAAAAACTTATTGGTTTGACCGTCAGTGGATTTCAGATCTTTATCAACGCTCAGCGGCTTGAAACAAAACCGGTCATTGAGTTTCTGTCTCAAATCTTCGGACAAATTTGAAAATTCAGAAGGGTCTTCGGCATATTGTTTATAGAGCATCTGCCAGATTTGTTTTGCATGATAAGCCGATTTTCCGTTTTCTGTGGCAAAATCCGTCAGCTCTTTCAAATTCAGATCATAAATTATCGGTTTCATCTGTTGCTGCCTGTTCTGTCTGAAAATAAACGATTGCCGCATATTGCAGAGATCCGCATTTGCGGCACCCCTTTTCCTGCGGTTTTTCTGTAATATTATGCACGGTTTTAAGAAATCCGCAATATTTGTTTTACGTATTTCGTTATTTTTGTTTTGAGAAATTCCTGCTATAAGAGTTCACTTTGATATGCAGATGGCAAAGCATTAATTGATATGCGCTTGCAGGCGCACACCGGCACCGGTGCCTTCCATGCGCAAAGAAAAACCACCGGCACAAGCCGGTGGCCATGATTTACGGAGCAAAATGTGTCAGAGAGAACCGTCCCTGCTGACACATTTTTTAGGTGATCAATAGATGTTGTGGATGTACTCCACCAGGGCTTCGTGGTCGTAGAATTTCTGCGGCTGGCTGATCACAAAGTCCGGGCTGACGCCGGTGTCGATATCATAGAACGAACCGTTCTTGAGGAAGGACAGGCGGGAGGAGCCGGAGATCTGGAAGAACGTGCCCCAGGCGGTGGAAAGCGGCTGGACGATGCAGCTGCCGCCGCCGGAGGGACGGCCCAGGAGGGTGACCTTGTCCGAAGCTTTGAGTGCTGCCGGGACCAGGTTGCCGCAGGAGAAGCTGACCGGGGAGATCAGGACATAGATATTCTTGTCATCGATAACGTCCCCGTTGTTGAACTTGCGGTCCAGGTTGACATCCGCGCGGTAGGTCGCCGTGGAGAGCGCGCCCGTGAAGGTGTCCTTGATGGAGATGGTGGAATCCCCGAGGATCCAGCTCATCAGGAAGATCGCCGCGTTGACGTCCCCGCCGGTGTTGTTGGAAAGGTCGAGGACCACGTTTTGGATCGGGCTGTCCTGACGGTAGATCCGGTTGTGGGCATAAATGATGAGCCCGATCGTGTCGTTCGGCAGGTTTTCTCCGGCCTCGATCGCCTCGTAATAAACGTAAGCACGGGTATTGGTGAAGGTGTCAAAGGTGATGAAAGCCGTATCGCCGACCTCTTCATACATGTACGGGCCGTTCGCCATATCGTCAAAATAGCCGGGTTCATAGTATTTCGCCCGGGCCTCGGAGTAGGTGGTGACCGCATCATCCAGTTTGCGGGTCGCGGGCCCGGTGGTCCATTCCACTTCCTTCGCACCGGTCAGGTAGGAGTAATCGACAAATTCGGAATGCAGGTCATCCAGCGTGAAGTCGATGACTTTGTAAAGCAGTTCGTCAGCCGCAGCGGCATCCGTGGTCAGGAATTCCGAGTCGTAGCCCATCTGCATGAACAGCTGATCGAAGGAGTCGATATCGTGCGGTTCCTTGAGTCCGTAGAGGTTGTCCAGGACGAAGCAGAGCTCATTGTAGCCGAATTCCGCCAGCTCCGGGCTGCGTTCCCCGGTGGAGGCTTTATAGTATTCCTCGCCCAGCGGGGTCAGACCTCTTCTCACGGTGCCGAACGTGCCGCGGTTCATCAGCATGATGCATTCACCGTTGAAAAGGATCGCCGCGCGCAGCGACGGGGAGATCATCAGGTCGCTCATCGTCTGCAGCGGAACATAGTATTTTCCGTCCTGCGCGATCATATCGATATGGTAATCACCGAGCTTCAGCAGCACCACATCACCGTAGCGGTCGTAAGACATGTCAAGGTTCCGCTGGAAGAGCTCGGAATCGCCGGTCTCGGTGAAGCCTTTCTCGCTCAGCAGGTCTACCAGAGAGCTTTCGGCGGCGCTGTGGATGAAGGCGTTGTAATCATCGAACAGGATGGTTTTATTCGCGAAGTCGAAGTGCATGTGGTATTCATTTTCGCGCACATAAGCCGCGTCTGTCCCTGCGGAGGAGAACATCAGGTCATATTTCGGATCGGACGTCCATTCACGGATGAACGAGATCACGGCTTCCATCCAGGACTGCAGCTCGACATACGGGAGGCCCTCGATGCCGGCATCGGCATCTACATTACGCAGAACTGGCTTCCGCCTCTCATCGCCTGCCTGCCGGCGCTCTTTTTCCTCGCACGCAGAAAAACCATTCCCGGGGCTCTCGCGCCCACGGTCTGCTATATCGTGGTCCTGGCCGTCTGGTACATATGGATGTGCGTCTCGCACAGGGTCTGGGAAGGCTACGGGCTCTCCTGGCCCACGCTGCTTGTGCTTCTGGGCGGCGTCATGGTCTTCCTGCCGAAAAAATTCACAGCCCCCTGGCTCAGGGATCCCGACAGCCCTCATCCGCTGCTCAGGGCCTCGGCCGGCCTCGGCCTGGCCCTCCTGGTCTCCTGGTCCGTGGCCATCTCCGGCGGCTATAAAATCCCGGCCTTTTTCGCCTGCCCCCTGATCTTCGTCCTGGTGCTCTGCCATCAGGCCCTGAAAAAATACACGGGGCGCTGCTCCGGCACGGCCCTGCTCTGGCTGACCGTGGTCTGCGGCACGGTCATGTTCGGCGTGGGCTACCACTACCCCTATGTCTTCCCCGTGCGCCCGCTCCTCTCCACAGACTTCGTCATGAACGCGGGCGATATCTATCCTAAGGCCTCCGGCGTCCGCGTCGACAGGGTCATGTATGAGAAACTCGCGG
>CADBKS010000011.1 GCA_902795255.1 uncultured Chloroflexota bacterium | reverse complement strand
CAGCGGACTGAAAGGAACAAGTTCCGCCCCCATCTCCTGCAGCGCGCTCAGATTGTCCGCATAATAAAAGCAGAAAGCCTTGTCAGATGCATAAGCGATGCGGACTTTTTCAGTAAGTTTCGGAAAGCCGACAGGTTCACACAGCAGTTCGCCGGCTTCGCGTCCCAACTGCAGGATCCCTTCAAGATCGATCGATTTTTCAGCCTGTGCAGCAAGACGGTCCGCTTTTTCCCGTAAATCACTGACTTCCTGAGCAGTGACCAGACCGAGATGACGGCTTTCAAGGCTGCATTCCGGCATGACCGGCATGTATCCGAGCGGCAGGATCTTTCCTCCAAAATGGCGTCGGACAGCATCCGCAAGCATCCGGTACGTCATTTCCGTACAGCGGTTCAGGATAACGCCCCGGATCGGGGGATCGGCTTCAAAGGTCAGAAAACCCTGCAGGGCTGCAAGAACAGAACGGGCAGCACCTTTCGCATCAATGACAAGGATGACAGGCGTTTCGGTGATTCGGGCGATCTCACAGGAGGACGCTTTTCCGCTCTCCATTCCGATCCCGTCGTAAAATCCCATAACGCCCTCAATAACGCTGAGATCTTTTCCCCTGCCCCTTCCGGCAAGCAGATATTTCAGGGTGTTATCCGGGAAAAAGAATGAATCGAGATTTGCGCTTTCAGTTCCCAGAATACGGCTGTGGAACATGGGGTCGATATAATCCGGACCGCATTTAAAAGCGCTCAGATCTGATCCGCGCTTTCTCAACGCTCCCAGTACCGCGCAGGTCACGGAGGTTTTTCCGCATCCGCTGCCGGTCCCGGCGATCATGACTCTCGGTATGCTGAAATTCATGATGCTCGTTCTCCTGTCGGCAGATCCGTTCGGACAGGAAGACCTTCTTCCCGGGCAATTTCCAGAAGTCTGCGGTTTTCAGTGTGCAGGCTGCCGGCGGCTTTTCCCGGATCCAGTACAAATTCGCAGTGCCGCATCACTTCTGCAGCCTCTTCGATCAGTGAATCCGGAACCGCCCGGAAAGGAGCAGTTTTGAACACACGGGCGCCAAGAGCATCCGCTGTCCGGCAGTCCGTGTCATTTTCAAACAGGATCCCCGCGGCAAACGGGATCCCTTTTTTCTGCAGCAGGCGGTAGCATGGTGTACCCAGACCGCAGCCGGAAAGCACAAATACCCGAGGTTCGCCCTGCGGTTTCGGAAGTTCCACACTTCCGAATAACAGATCATACGTTCCTTCACGGATATCATAGAGATTTTCGATCAGGCTCGGGGTCATGATCTCCTCCGGAGCGCCTTCTGCAGCAATTCCGCTTCCGTCAAGACAGATCAGCGAATCGGAGATCTTCATCGCGAGGTCAACTTCATGCAGGGACATGATGATCACGGTTCCCTTTGACCGGGCAAGGTCACGAAGGATCTCCAGCAATTCGATTTTATACCGGATATCCAGATAAGCCGTCGGTTCATCCAGGATCAGCACTTCCGGCTCCTGACAGATCGCCCGGGCCAGCAGGATACGCTGACGCTGTCCGTCCGAAAGCGTGGAAAAATCCTGATCCGCCAGATCCAGCGCATGGACACGGTCCAAAGCATCCCGCACAGCGGTCCTGTCCTGCTCCGACAGCCTGCCGAACATATCGGTATACGGGTACCGCCCCATCGCGACGACCTCCGCGCAGGTCATCAGTTCCGGACGGATCCTTTCGGTCAAAACGACAGCCATGATCTTTGCCAGGTTTTTCCCGCTCAGGGACATCATATCTTTCTCCCCGATAAAAATATGTCCTGAAATAGCGGGAAGCTGCCGGGTGACTGTTTTGAGCAGTGTCGATTTGCCGGCCCCGTTGGGTCCGATCAGGGTTAGGATCTCCCCTCTTTCGAGACCGAAACTGATATCGCTGATGAGCGGATGCCCGTTATATCCGATCGTAAGCTGCTGAACACTGAAAAACGGCATGAGCTTACTCCTTACCTTTCGTTCGGTTTTTGATCATCAGCCAGATCACGACCGGTGCCCCGAAAAAGGATGTAACGGTACCGATCATCAGTTCGACCGGAGCAAACAGTGTTCTGGCGATCAGATCACAGAAAATACAGAATACAGCTCCGCATAAAAATACCGCGGGGATCATATACAGGGGTTTTGCGGACCGGAGCAGGACCCTGGTTATATGCGGTACGGCAATCCCGACAAAGGAGATCGGACCGGCGATCGCAGTAACACAGGCAGAAAGCATGCTGGAGACCAGCAGCAGAAGCAGCCGGAACGTTTTTACCGGGACTCCCATACTAGCAGCATAATTCTCGCTCAGCAGATACGCGCCGATGGGCTTGGAAAGCAAAAATGCACCGATCAGCCCGGGAATACAGATCCATAAAGAAGTACGCAGATGATCCCAGTTCGCGCCGGAAAAAGTCCCCATCGACCAGCCGGTCAGATTGATCACATGATGCTCATTGGCGAATGTAATACAGAAATCAGTGACTGCCGAACAGATATAGCCGACCATGATCCCGATCACCAGAAGCATGGACATATTCCGGACTTTCTGTGAGAAGAAAAGAACAAACAGGGTGATCAGCAGGGAGCCCGCAAATGATGCGGCGATCAGTGCTCCGGAGCTTGCGCTCCCGAGCCTGTTCGTAAGAAAAATCAGCGTGATCCCGACCACCATTTTTTCACCGGACGAGATCCCCAGCACAAAAGGTCCCGCAATAGGATTGCGGAAAAAGACCTGGAGCAGATATCCGGAAAGCGAAAGTGCTCCGCCCAGAACCGCAGCCAGCAATACGCGCGGCAGACGGATTCGAAACAAGATCTGGCCCTGCGTCCCCCCGTTGACGATCTCATCCATCTCAGCTGCATATTTTCCGCCGGTCAGCAGGTTCCCGATACCAAAGCGGATGCTTTGGAAGATTTTTTGAAAGACCTCCGCCGGTGAGATCCGGACCGAACCGGTATTGGTATTGATCAGCAGGCCAAGGACCAGCAGAAGGACAAGGAATGATATGACAAAAACAAAACGCATCCGGCTGCTGGTCCGGATCTCTGCTGTATTTTCATTTCGGTCTGTTTTCATTCCCGCACACCCCTGTCTATTTCAGCCGGAAAAAATACGGGACTTCGTCCAGATCGTCCGCTTCGCCCGAGAAGATCGTGTGGAAGCTGCGGATCATCTGGCCGAGCTGTGTTGTATCCTGATACATATTCTGAGCCGTGCACCAGACATTTCCTTCTTTCACGGCTTTGAATTCCGCAAGCAGTCCGTTTTTGTCCAGCAGTTCTGCGATCGAATTGACCTCGCCCGCGATCGTGCTGTTATAGATCAGCACATCTGCGTCCCGTGCTCCGGCGAAAAATGTTTCCATATCGATCGTGACTGTGGAGGTCGATTTTTCCGGATCACCGATATTGCTGAAAACGTAAGTGCCGCCGGCAAGGCTGATCATTTTGCTGACATAATCCCCGCTTTTCCGCACGACGACAAACCCTGAAGAACTGATATGGAAAAATGCGGCAGTCTTTCCGGTCTCCCCAAGGTTCTGAACACTGCGCATCAGTTCCGTCTGTTCAGCAAAAAGTTTATCCGCGGTTTCCTCTTTGTCAAGCAGCGCGCCGTAAAAACGGATCCATTCGGTGCGGCCCAGCGGATGCGGTTCGGAACTGGAAAGATCGGTCAGGACCGGGATGCCCAGTTCCTCGAGCTTTTCCTTGACCATGGAAGCATGGCCGATCATCTGGGATTCCACGGCGAGCGAACAGCGGTTTTCCAGCAGCATCTCATAATCCGGTTCACTGTATTTTCCCGCATAAAGGATCCTGCCTTCCTCCATGGCCAGCCGTGCGTTCTCAATATACCAGCCGTCTGCCTTCGTTCCCGACAGACGGATCATGTCGAGACTGTCCAACGCGTCAAACAGGCACATCACGGCCGTTGCCGCCAGGTAAATATTCCGGACCGGCTGATGCAGGACCACGGTGCCGTCATCGATATCGTGAGGTTCTTCGGCGCCTTCCGGCAGGACCAGAAAGCGCTGCCCATCCGAAATGGAGAGCAGTTTGGCACCGCTTTCATAATACTCGACAGAAAAATGCTCCGCGAATTCCGTCTCAAGATGTCCGACCGGATCCTGTCCGCTGATCGAAACAGCAAAAACCCGGCCCCTTTCCCCAAAGCACAGGAAAAGGGCCAGGATCACAACATTCAGAAGATATTTGATCTTATGTTTCACAGTGCGGTCAGTTCCCGGCTGGGGTAAGCGTCGCGCTGTCAAAATGAAGCGTATAGTCGATCAGATGCGGCTGACTCATCGCGACCGTTGAAGCACTGACAGCCATATCGGCATCCAGGATCACAGGGATCTCAAATGTGGAATTCCCGGATTCCTGAACCGGTTCGTAACGGACATCATCCACGAGCATATATTCATAATAGGGACTTGACCAGATGACCCGGGCAGTCACTTTTCCGTCACTGACGGTCAGAAACGCGGGACTTTCAACGGAAGCTTTTCCGCTGCCGCCTAACAGTGCCACTTCACAAAGATATTCGCCTTCGGCAGGCAGTTCCGCGGCCGGAAGCGGGAGCGGATCACTGACGCTGACTTTGTGATCATACCACTTGCCCTTTTTCCCGACCAGCGCACAATCGAAGGGCTCATCCAGCTGCGGCACGGGAATATCGAACCCGTATACGGTATCTTTAAAGCCGTCGCTGTAGGTCACTTCGTCTTCCGTCGGCTCAAGCAGTTCCGCGCCTTCCTTCTGCGCATCTTCCGCAAGGCCGGGATAAAGATTCAGGATATTCTTTGATGCCAGGCTTACATGGATCGTCATTTCACCGTCAAGGACCGTCAGAACGCCCCTGCCTTCACAGGCTTCGTTGACCGAAAACATCCTATTGTCCGTTTCAAAGACCGCAGAATACTGCCCGTCGGGAAGAATATCCGATTCGGCACCGGCACTGATCACTCCGCTCAGGAGGATCACAAGAGACATCAACACAGCCAAACAAAAAATACCGTTCTTCTTCATAATCAGCGCTCCTGTCAGCAAACCTGCCCGGAGTCAATTCCGGGCAGGTTTGAATTTAACAATGATCGATCAGTCCAGCACCGCGGCGGTATGGGCGACATACATCTGCTGGATCGTATCGATGCGGCCGAGACCCGCGATGTGGCATTCCACATCAAATCCGGCTGCTGCGAACATGGATTTCCAGGAATCCTCTTCGTCTCCGGCCATATCATTGTTGGCATGATCACCGGCAACGACCATCAGCGGGCGAAGGACAACCTTCGTGTATCCGGCTTCCTTGACGGCTTCGATGATGTTTTCAGCGGAAGTGGATTCCGGTTCACCTTCGACCGTACCGACAAATACGTTCGCATAACCGAGGTTCTGCATCTGGGTCGCCATCTGGCTGTAGCTGACTTTGGCGACATGGGCAGTACCATGTCCCATAAAAACGTAGGCAGTGCCGGCTTCGGCAGCCGCTTCAAGGGAATCATATCCGGAAGCTTTCACGGCCGCAGCGGTGACTGCTTCGGCAACAGTCTGTTTGTCTTCGTTGATAACGGTGGCATCGGAACCGACGGGGCCGAGCAGCGGTTCGGCAATAGCGACGCTTTCGAAGCTGTCCTTGTATTCCTCAAGCGCTTCAGCCATTTCATCGTATTCGGCACCATGCATCAGCAGTGTCGGCTGAACAACGAGATGTTTCACGCCGTTGGCCACGGCACGGTCGAGCGCCTGGGTCATATTATCGATGAATTCACCGTCGCGGGCCTGAACATGGTTGATGATGATCTGGGCGGTAAAAGCACGGCGGACAGACCATTCCGGATAGGCAGCCTGGAGCGCGTCTTCGATGCCTTTGATATCCTCGGTGCGGCTTTCGTTGAAAGAAGTACCGAAACTGACGACCAGCAGTTCATTTTCACCGATCTCATCCTGATTGCGGGGATCATCCAGGGAAGCATCCCCGGTGTCACGGCCGAAATAATCCGGATCAGCGCTTTCGCCTTCGACAAGTTCTTTCTGCGCATCGGTCAGCGCATCCCAAGCGGCTTTGGCTTCAGCGCAAAGCGCATCGGTCTCATCCGTGCGTTCCTGGACATAGATCGCATCGATCAGTTCAGCGACATGATCGGCAGCTTCCTGATCCGTCTGTGCGGAAACAACAGCAACAGACGCAAAAATCAGACAGAACAACGTTACGAATACAACAATTTTTTTCATTTATCCTCCAAAATATTTCCGGAAACACTCCGGATTTTACCGATCCCGACAGACTGTCAGCGGAACGCGGCAAAGGAAAATGAAACGACCGGGTAATCCAAAGCATTCGGCAAATAAAAATGCGGCAGTTAATTAACTGCCGCATCCGTTTTCATGCAGAAATGCCTGCCTATTTTCTCTTACGCGAGAGCTGATAAGCCTGTTTTCGAGCAGGTCTCCTGACTTGCGCATCGCCGGCCCCCGAACAGCCTTCTCAGAACTGAATTCCAATGGCAGACTTTCGTCTGTGTGCAGGGTCTCCGCGCTTACAGTGGCGGTACCGTTCCGGATTCTCACCGGATTGTCTATTCTCTTCCGCTCCCTTTTCTGCAGGACCGGAAGCACTCGAATATTTTATGTTTAGATATTATAACATCGTTTACCGGATATACACCCTTTTCGCAAAAATCAGATCATCTTCGATTTGCTGCACCATCGTGCCGGAAGGGACGGTTCCGCGGCGACACCGTCAGATGTCAGAGGGAACCGCTCCCAGTGCCGAAGGGGCCGGTTTCCTGGCGACACCGTAGGTGTCAGAAGGAACCGCTCCCCCGAAGGCACGTTTAGACTCATGCATTGTGAGAAACGTTCCAAATCAGCCTGCCCGTTCATTTATACAGGGCCTGGCGCTCTTTCCATCCCCAATTGCCCATGTCAAATCAGCTTGAAACAGCCTACCCACGCTCGTGACGGTGCCTTCGGGAGCGGTTCCTTACGGCACAAGTGCCTTCAGGCAACCGGCCCCTGCGGCACTCGGCAATATCTCTACCACATTATTCGGTGTTTGTCAACGGGCAACATTGCCCCTTTATTCTTTGATTTCGGGGATGTAAACTGATGGCATAGTTTGATGATCAGTGTGACAGTGGGGACGGTTCTCTTTGTCACACCGGCTGCCTGCTGACCGCTGCAGGATGAATTTACAAAGGAAGGAGGAGCGATGGCGACAAAAGGCGAAAAAGTTCTGGATGCGATGAACGCGTTCGATGCGAATGCATTTTCCGGTGCGGAAGAGCTGCCGTTTGAGTCACTGGATGATTTCAGCGTCGCTCCGATCACCTTTGAAGAAACCGCCGTGATGGTATGGCGGAAGACCGAATATTTCTTTGACCTGACCGCGAAGTTCAACCGCAAGTCCGAAAAATATCTGGAAGCCTGTTCATTTCTTGAAAAAGGCGTGAAATATCTCGGCAGCTGCTGCCTGACGGCCGCTGCGGTCGGGGAAGAGGACGAGTGCGAATTCCCGAAGCTGGAAGGGCTTTCGACCCACTGGCTGTTCGGACTGGTCTCGTTTAACATCCGCAAGCTGGATGCAGCTGTCAATGAATTCCTCGCCGCTTCCGGGGACATCCCCGGAAACCGGGGACATCCCCGGAAAATGGCTGGATATGCAGTTCCGCTTCCTGAACCTGGCCGAACGTCTGAAAGCCACCGAACGGAAGATCTATGACTGCAGCAAAAATTCCTGTAATCCCGAAAGGGCGAAGATCGTCTCTCAGGCGAAGATGTTCACCAAGGGCGCGTGGAACCGTTATGAGGTCCGCCGCCATGTCAAACCGCCGGTCTTCCGCACCGGAGCGGCGCTGCCGATGATCCGCAGCGCCGTTGATCATCCAGAAGCACTTCCGGCAGCAGAGCCGGAAGCGGTGAAGAAAGTTACGCCCGAATTGGAAGGCGGCATCTGGGAACCGGATGAGATGCTCGACCGCCTCGCCATCATCGGAAGCATGCCCCTGTGGAAGATAAACAAAATGCAGGCAGAGGATCCGGAAGGCTGGGCAAGGCTGACCGCAGGACTATTTGACAGGCCGGACACCTGAGTAAACCCAGCATCAAAATGAGTCACGGGGACAGGTTCCCTGACTCATTAACGATAATGAGTCAGGGAACCTGTCCCCGTGACTCATTTTCAGAGCCGAAAAAAGAACTTATATTCCCGAAGCCGGGTGGATTTTCCACTCACCGGCGGTTCGGGATAATCCCGGTTAACGTCCGCTGGCCGGTCACTGAATCATTCATCTGCTCCTTCGCTGCGGCTTGCAAATCCTGGGCGTGTCCTATATAATTCAGGTACGGTATTTTCCCGTATTGTTTTCAGAAGGAGAAATGTATGTCTTACGAAAAACTTTTTACCCCGGGTAAGATCGGGAACCTTGAGATCAAGAACCGCATCGTTATGCCTGCCATGGGATGCTCTCTGGCGGAGTCCACCGGTGAAGCGGGGGCCCGCATCATCAAATATTACGCGGACCGTGCGCGGGGCGGGGCCGGGCTGATCATCACCGAGATCACCCGAGTGGATGACGAGACCGGCGTCGGGACCCCGAACCAGCTGAGTGTGACCAATACCCACATGATCGCGCAGCTCTCCCGCCTTGTCGAAGCGGTCCATGCTTACGACACCAAACTGTTCGTGCAGCTGCACCACCCGGGCAACCAGACGCCGAGCCGCCTGATCGGCGGCAAGCAGCCGGTTTCCGCGTCCGACGTGACCTGCAAGGTCATCGGCGAACAGCCCCGGCCGCTGACTACCGAAGAGGTGGAAGGCATGGTAAAAAAGTTCGTCACCGGTGCCGTCATCGCCCAGAAGGCCGGCGTGGACGGGGTCGAGATCCACGCTGCCCACGGCTATCTGGTGAGCCAGTTCCTTTCCCCGCACACCAACAAGCGGACCGACAAATACGGCGGCAGCTTTGAGGGGCGGATGCGTTTCATCACCGAGATCATCATGGGGATCAAAGCCTACTGCGGGCCGAAGTTCCCGATCTCTGTCCGCATGAACGGCAGTGACTATCTTGAAGACGGGATCACCGAGGAAGATGCGATCGCGCAGGCGAAATATCTGGAAAAGCTCGGCATCAGCGTACTGAACGTCAGCTGCGGCACCTACGACTCCGGCGCGACGATCATCGAACCGAACTATTTCGCGGAAGGCTGGAAGAAACACCTAGCCGCCAACATCCGCAAGGCTGTCAGCATTCCTGTGATCGCGGTCTGCCATCTCAAGCGTCCGGCATTCGCCGAACAGCTGCTGGAAGAAGGGGCCATGGACTTTGTGGGCATCGCCCGCGGTCAGCTGGCCGATCCGAACTGGGGCGCGAAGGCACGTGCCGGCCGGGACGACCTGATCCGCAAATGCCTTGGCTGCATGGAATGCTTCCGCATCCTGAATGACGGACTGCCGCTCGGCTGCACGCTGAACCCGGTCCTCGGCCGTGAATTCGAATACGGTGAGGAAAAACTGGTGAAAAACGGCGCCGGACGGACGATCGCTGTCATCGGCGGCGGCCCCGCCGGCATGGAAGCGGCGCTGGTCCTTGCCAAACGCGGTTTCCACACCATCCTGTTTGAAGAAAAAGACCGTCTGGGCGGCACCGCCGTCATCGCCGCGATCCCGCCCCACAAGGGAATGATCAGCGAATACATCGCGGCCATGGAAGCCCAGCTGAAAGAAGCAGGCGTTGAAGTCCGCCTCAGCACACCGGGAACGGTCAGCGCACTGAAGGAATGCGGAGCAGAAGCCGTGTTCGTTGCTGCCGGCGGCAAACCGATCCTGCCGAACATTCCGGGAATCGAAACCGCCGTCACCGCGGAAGCCGTGCTGCAGGATCCGACCCTCGTTAAAGGTGAAAATGCCGTCATCATCGGCGGCGGTGTGACCGGGCTTGAAACCGCCGAGACCCTGGCGCCTGCCCACAAGGTCACCGTTGTTGAAATGCTGAACAAGGTCGGCGGGAACCTCTATCCGAGCATCGTCATGCACCTGGCTCAGGAGATCATGAAGCACGGCGGGCTGATCGCAAAGGGAAAACAGCTGACCGCAGTGGAAGCCGGCTGCGTCACCGTGAAGGACACTGCAAACGGGGAGGAAATGAAGATCCCTGCCGATACGGTCGTGCTGGCCATGGGTGTCCGCTCCAACCGCCCGGACCTTGACGCACTGCGGGAAGCTTTCGGGGACAAGGTCATCCTGGCGGGCGACTCAAGCAAACCGGGGCAGATCTTTGACGCGCTGCATTCCGGTTATGACCGGGCGTTCGTCTACGGCATCTGACAGCACACAAAAGGGCGCGGAGACAGTGCTTCGGGTGAATGCGCTGCCTCCGCGTCCGCAGTTCCTTTACATAACGCAATGGAAAAAACAAACTATGGAAATGATCGAAAAACTGAATGAAGGGAACCGTCATTATGTATTTACGGCGGACCACACACGGATGCAGGAAACCGCCCGGAACGGGCAGCAGCCGTACGCCATCGTGATCTGCTGTTCGGATTCGCGGGTGATCCCGGAGCAGATCTTTTCCGCCTCCATCGGGGATCTTTTCGTGATCCGTGTTGCCGGAAACGTTCTGGACAACCACCAGCTCGGCAGCATCGAATATGCTGCGGCGCATCTGGGCTGTAAACTGATCGTCATGCTCGGCCACACCGGCTGCGGCGCGGTCCGCGCGGCGCTGAGCGGCCACGCGGACGGGTTCATCTCTTACATCACGGAAGATATCCTGGAGGCCGCCGGCGATGTAAAGGATCCGGACGAAGCGGTCCGGCTCAACGTTCTCCACGGCGTGGAACGGATCCGCAGAGAATTCGCCGGACATCCCGAGATCCCGCAGATCGAGGTCCGCGGGGCAGTCTACGATATCGAATGCGGGACCGTCACCTGGCTGTAAAAGCGCGCGGTCACCACAAGAAGGATTTTTTATGGATAACTTTATGTTTTACTCCCCGACCAGCTTCGTTTTCGGCAAAGGCGCCGAAAATCAGGCCGGCAGTTTTGTCAAACGCTTCGGCGGGACGAAAGTCCTGATCCATTATGGCGGCGGCAGTGCCGTGCGCTCCGGGCTGATCGGCCGGGTCAAAGCTTCTCTGGAAGCCGAAGGGATCCCCTGTTTTCTGCTCGGCGGTGTCCGGCCCAACCCGCGCAGCGGGCTGGTTTATGAAGGGATCGAACTGTGCCGCAAGGAAAAGATCGATTTCATCCTGGCGGTCGGGGGCGGCAGTACGATCGATTCCTCGAAAGCAATCGCGGCCGGCACGGTCTATGACGGCGACTTCTGGGATTTCTACAGCGGCAAACGCATCGAAGAAGCGCTGCCCGTCGGCACGGTCCTGACCATCGCAGCCGCCGGCAGTGAAGGCAGCCCGGACAGCGTGATCACGAAGGAAGAGGGCATGTTCAAGCGGGGCGCGACCGGCGATGCGATCCGCCCAAAGTTTTCCATTCTCAATCCGGCGCTCACGCAGACGCTGCCCGCTTTCCAGACGGCAGCCGGAATCACGGACATTATCGCCCACCTCTACGAACGCTACCTCACCAACACGAAAGAGGTTGAGGTCACGGACCGTCTGATCGAGGCGCTGCTGCTCACCATGATCCATGAAGGCCCGCGCGTGATCGCAGACCCGGACAATTATGACGCACGCGCCAACATCATGTGGGCCGGGATGATGGCCCACAATAACTCCTGCGGTGTCGGCCGTACGCAGGACTGGAACAGCCATAACATCGAGCATGAACTTTCCGCCCTGTATGACTGCGCACACGGTGCCGGTCTGGCGGTGACGATGCCTGCGGTCTTCACCTATGTGATGGAGCACGACGTGATGCGTTTTGCCCAGGCAGCGGTCCGAGTCTGGGGCTGCCAGATGGACTTTGCCCATCCGGAGGTCACCGCGAAAGCCGGGATCGAAGCCCTGCGCGCTTTTCTGATCTCGATCGGCATGCCGAAAAACTTCGCGGAGCTCGGGGCGAAGGAGGAGGATATCCCGCAGCTCGTCGAAACGCTCTGCCGCGGAGACGGCCGTGACGGCACCATCTCCGGCTTTGTGACGCTGGATGAAGCGGACTGCACGAAGATCTATCAGATGATGCTGTAGCGGGCCGGCTGCAGCCATCCGTCAGCTATGCAGATCCGGAGCCTCCGGGCCCGGATCTGTTTCCGTGAAAGGGTGACCCATGAAAAAAACATCCATGATCCTGGACAGGGATTATCAGATCGGGAAAATTGATAAACGCATTTACGGCTCATTCATCGAGCATCTCGGGCGGGCAGTCTACGGCGGGATCTATGAGCCCGGGCATCCGGAAGCGGATGAAGCAGGTTTCCGCAGGGATGTTCTCCGCATGGTCCGGAAGCTCGGTATCCCGGTGGTCCGTTATCCGGGCGGCAACTTCGTCTCCGGATTCAACTGGGAAGACAGCGTCGGGCCGGTCAAACAGCGCCCGAAACGGCTGGACCTGGCCTGGTTCACCACGGAAACCAATGAAGTCGGGCTGCATGAATTCGCTGACTGGACGGAAAAAGCCGGCTGCGAACTGATGTACGCGGTCAATCTCGGCACCCGCGGTCCGGAACAGGCACGGGATGTCGTGGAATACGCCAACCACAGGAGCGGGAGCAAATTCTCGGATATGCGCATCGCCAACGGGCGGGCAGAACCCTTCGGGATCAAACTCTGGTGCCTCGGCAACGAGATGGACGGGCCCTGGCAGATGGGGCATAAGACCGGATATGAGTACGGACGCACTGCCAATGAGGCCGCGAAGATCATGAAATGGGTCGACCCGACGATCGAAGTCGTGGCCTGCGGGTCATCCAATACGGAGATGCCGACCTTCGGCTCCTTCGAGCTTGAGATGCTGGAACAGTGCTATGAAAACATCGACTATGTCTCACTGCACCGTTACTACGGCAATCCGACCCGGGATACGCCGGGGTTCCTTGCCCGCTCCATGGATATGGAGGATTTCATCCATACCGTCACCTCGATCTGCGATGCCATCAAAGGGAAGAAACACTCCCAAAAACAGATCAATCTGTCGTTCGATGAATGGAACGTCTGGTACCACTCCAATGAGCAGGATCAGGAGATATGGAAGCAGGACAAATGGAGCCGCGCGCTCCCGCTGCTGGAGGATGTTTATAACTTTGAGGACGCGCTCCTGGTCGGCTCGATGCTGATGACGCTGATCCGCAACGCGGACCGGGTCCGGATCGCCTGTCTGGCACAGCTGGTCAACGTGATCGCTCCCATCGTGATCGCTCCCATCATGACCCGGAACGGCGGGGGATGCTGGGCCCAGACGATCTATTACCCGTTCATGCATGCCTCCCGCTATGGGAGGGGGACCTCGCTCCGGGCCATCGTGGATTCTCCGGTCTATGACTGTTCCGACTATGAGAAGGTTCCGTACATCGATGCCGCGGCAGTTCTCAGTGAGGGCGGAGATGTGACCGTTTTCTGCGTGAACCGCGACATGCACGAGGATCATTTGCTTGAGATCGATCTGCGCTCCTTTGGCGGGCTGAGGCTTGCGGAACACATCCTGCTGCATCACGATGATGTCAGGGCGGTCAATACGGAAGCCTCCCCCGACACCGTTATTCCGGCGCCCGGTCCGGGCGGCAGGATCGAAAACGGAAAAGCCGCGATCCGCATCCCGGTACTCAGCTGGAACGTGATCCGCTTCGAAAAGGTAAGGGACTGAGATACGAAAAGGAGTTGTAAAACTCAGCGGTGTTTCCGCATATATTCGATGGTCCGGTGGAGCGTTTCCCCGCGGTAGATCTCCTGCAGGTGGCCGGCAAAATCCAGCCCGTAGCGGTCCTGCAGCCCGGCGAGCAGTTTTTTCCGTTCGTCTGCCTGCTCCCGATCCGTATTCCCGGTCAGGTCATAAAGCGAAAGCTGGTGCCATTCCTCCCCGGACAGGTTATTGAGGCTGACGCCGATCAGCCGGACCGGGCGCTTCTCGATCTGATCCAGCATCTTCACCGCTTCCCGCCAGATCACAACGGCGGAGCTGCAGCGGTCAACGATCCGCGAACGGGTGATCCCCTTCATATTGGCGTAGGTGATCTTGAGCGTGACCCCTTTTCCGCGCAGACCCACCCGTGCGGCGCGGTTCTCCACGGAGAGCGAAAGCAGGACCAGGACATCTCTGAGCAGGCCGAAATCACTGACATCGGCCTGGAACGTGACTTCGCGGCCAATCGATTTCGCGTCTTCGGGCCGGTAGGGCATCACCTTTCGGTCGTCGATGCCGAAAGCGATCTGTGTGATCCAGCGGCCCTGCTTGCCCAGCAGACGGGCCACGGCATCCTGCCGCTGCTGAATATCCCGTACGGTCCGGATCCCGGCAGCGTTCAGCTTTTCCGCGGTCTTCGCGCCGACCGTATACAGCACACTGACCTCCCGGTCAATGATGAGGCTGACAAAATCTTCCGCGGTGGGGATCTCAAAATAGCCGTCCGGCTTTTTCTCCTCACTAGCCGTCTTGGCGGCCGTTTTGGAGTAGGCGACACCGACAGAACAGGTCAGGCCGATCTCCTCCAGGGTCCGCCGTTTGATCTCATGGCCGATCCGCCGGGCCCCTTCCAGATCCGCGGCCTGCTCCTTCACATCCAGATAAGCCTCATCCAGTGCGATGGATTCCGTGGCGGAGGAATAGCTGTTCCAGATCTCATGAAGCTGAGCGGACACTTTTTTATATTTGTCAAAATCAGGGTGGCGGTAGATCCCGTTCGGGCAAAGGCGGTAGGCATCCTTGATATTCATCTCGGAGCGGATGCCGTATTTCCGCGCCTCATAACTGGCCGTGGCAACGACGCCTCGTTCATGGGGAAGGGAGCCGATGATCAGCGGTTTTCCGGCAAGAGACGGATCATCACGGATCTCGACCGACGCGTAGAAGGCGTCCATATCCACGTGAATGATGATCTGGTCCATGTTCTCCGTTCCCATCGCTGATCCTGTATTTTGTTCTATACAGATTATAACAGATCATCTTTTCTATTGAAAGTGTAAGGCCGGTTTATGGCGCATCCGGCAGCCACCGCGGAGCTTTTTCCTGTACTGATTGCCGGAGGCACCTGTTGAAAAACGCTTTATCACGCTATAATATCTCACAAAGTGAATTTCCCGGATGGTGAACTTTATTTTCGGTGATCAGCAAAGTAGCTGCCGAGCCTGAGCGCCGGAGCCCAGAAGAGTCCCGGACAAAAGGTAGCCATCGTCGGGCCGACCGGCGCGGGCAAGACCACGATCGTGAACCTGCTCATGCGCTTTTATGAAACCACCGGCGGCGATATCCTGCTGGACGGCGTCAGCATCCGGGAGATGAAGCGCAGTGAAGTCCATGAACATTTCGGCATGGTCCTGCAGGACACCTGGCTTTTTGAAGGGACGGTCAGGGAAAATCTGATCTTCAATACACCCGGAGTCACGGATGAACAGATGAAGCGGGCCTGCAAAGCCTGCGGCATCCATTCATTCATCAAAGCCCTGCCGAAGGGTTACGACACCGTGCTCAGCGACAACACCGCGATCTCCGCCGGACAGAAACAGCTGATGACGATCGCCCGGGCAATGATCCAGAACCATCCGATCCTGATCCTCGATGAAGCCACGTCTTCTGTCGATACCCGCACCGAACTCATCACGCAGAAAGCCATGGATCAGCTGACCGAACACCGCACCAGTTTCGTGATTGCACACCGGCTGTCCACCATCCGCAATGCAGACCTGATCCTGGTCCTGCGGGACGGCGATATCGCCGAACAGGGGAGCCATAAGGACCTGCTCGCGAAGGGCGGTTTCTACGCCGAGCTGTACAACAGCCAGTTTGAACAGACCGAATAGCGCTGCTTTTCCGGCAGGATGTACCCGCCCGGCCGAACAGACGGGAACACGCTTATCGAAAATGAGCTCACATACAGGTGAGTACAAAAGAGGCAAACATGAACACACTGGAACTGATCAAAACCAGAAGAAGCGTCCGAACCTTTGACGGCCGCGCACTGACCGATGAAGACCGTGAAAAACTCAGCGCTTTTCCCGAAACGATCCGGAACCCGTTCGACCTTCCGGTCCGCTTCGTTTTTCTCAGCGCGAAAGAGAACGGGCTTTCCAGCCCCGTTATCAGCGGCGAGCCCATGTACGTCATGGCTGCCGTTCCCAAAGTTCCGCACGGCGAAGAAGCCTTCGGGTATTCCTTTGAAAAGCTGGTCCTTTACGCCTGGTCACTCGGGATCGGAACGACCTGGATCGGCGGAACGATGAACCGCGGCACATTTGAAAAAGCCGCCGGGATCAAACCGGGAGAACGGATGTGCTGTGTCAGTCCGCTCGGATATCCCGCCAAACGGATGTCGATCAAAGAGTTCGCCATGCGGAAGGGTGTAAAAGCGGATGCCCGTAAAGAACCGGGGCAGCTTTTCTTTGAGGGCAGCTTCGGAACGCCCCTGACCGCAGCAGATCCGCTGATCCGGGATGCGCTGGAAGCGGTCCGGTATGCCCCGTCGGCTGTCAACCACCAGCCTTGGCGGATCGTCCGGATCGGGAACGCATACCATTTCTACGAAAAACATGACCGCGGGTACATCAGTGAGGCTGTCGGGGACATGCAGAAAGTCGATATGGGCATCGCGCTCTGCCATTTTACGGAACTTGCCGGCGGGACGCTGCAGCTTCAGGATCCCGGGCTGAGTGTTCCGGAGGATACGGAATACATCGCCACCGTGATCTGCTGAATTCCGATCGGGATTATAATAATCCGGTAAGATCCGCAAACGGGGGAACACATGGAAACCGCAACTGACAGACTGAGGCTGATCCTCGGAGAAAAAGCACTTACCCGCCTGCAAAACGCCTGTGTGATGGTGATCGGCCTGGGCGGTGTCGGCTCTTCCTGCGCGGAAGCGCTGGTCCGGGGAGGGATCGGCGCGCTGGACCTGGTAGACCGCGATGTGGTCACACCGAGCAACCTCAACCGGCAGGCGCTGGCATTCCGGAGCACACTCGGGAGACCGAAGACGGATGTGATGCGCCAAATGGCCGCGGACATCAACCCGGAGTGCAAAATCAGCACGCTGCAGGCTTTCATCGAAAAAGACCGCGTCCCCGAACAGCTCGACACATTGCCCAGGCCGGATTTTGTCGTCGACGCCATTGATACGATCACCCAGAAACTGGCCATCGCGGCATGGTGTCAGGAACAGAATATCCCCGAGGTCTCCGCGATGGGCGGCGCCAACAAACTGGATCCGACCCGTCTGCGGTTCGCCAAAATCGAAGACACCCGGATGGATCCGCTCGCCCGCGCCATCCGGAAAGCCGGACGCAAACGCGGGATCAGCGGAATGACCGTGCTCTATTCCGATGAACTGCCCCGGGAGGCGGAAGGGAAACGGAACGCGCTCGACGAGCACGGGTTTGTCCGCGAAGGGGCTTCCATTCTCGGGACAATGAGCTACTTTCCGCCCATTATGGGGCAGATGCTGGCGGGATATGTGATCCGGAAACTTGCGGGGCTGGAATGAAGCCCGCGCTCTGGGACATGCATGTCCACCTGGATTTCATCAGCAATGTGCCGGAAGTGATCCGCGACGCGGAAGCGGCCGGGCTCGGCATGCTTGCCGTCACGGTCACGCCTCGGGGCTATGAACAGGCCGGGCAGACCTTTCCGGGCAGTCCGAATGTCCGGCTCTGTCCCGGGCTGCATCCCTGGTGGACAGCGGACGGACGGTGCGGTCCCGAAGATGCCGTCCGAACAGCGGAGCTGATCCGGGATTCGCGCTATGTCGGTGAGATCGGGCTCGACTTCTCACCGAAGCATGTTCCGGAAGGATCCCGGGAACGGCAGGCCGCCGCGCTGGAAATGATCTGCGCGGCCTGTGCTGAAAGCAGCAGCCCGGCCGCCCCGAAGATCCTCTCCCTGCATGCGGTCAAAGCCGCAGGTGCAGTCCTGGATATTCTCAGCTGGACGGGGTGTCTGGAACGCTGCCGCTGCATCTTCCACTGGTTCACCGGCTCCAACGAAGAGCTGACACGGGCCGTCCGCGCCGGATGTATGTTCTCCGTAAACGGGATGATGCTGAGCACCCGCCGCGGGCGGGAATACGCGCGGCAGATCCCGGCCGGCCGCCTGCTGCTGGAAACGGATCTTCCGCCCGGTGAAGGGATCCCTTTTTCCGCTGGAAAAATCATCGAGGCCCTCGAACAGACACTCAGCGAACTCTCCGCCATCCGCGGAACGGACCTGAGGGAGACCATCCTTCATAATTCGGAAGAGCTGCTGAACATCTGAGCGCACAGACATCCAGAGCAGGATGCACTGCTGAAAGAAAACGAAATATCTTTGGAAAGAGGAAAAATGGACAGACAATACGGTTTTTCGGATACGGTCGACACGGAACTGCAGCGGAGCAAAAAATCCACCTATATCAGTTTTGTGATCCTCCTGCTGCTGGTGATCGGAATGACGATCTGGCAGAGCAGCAGAGGCAGGAAAAACATGCAGATTCAGTGGAAAGAAACGGCACTGACGATCACCGATCCTTCCAATGCCGTTTACACACTCAACTATAGTGATCTGAAGCAGATCTCCTACCGCGAAGGATGGGATTTCGGCACGTGTACTTCCGGGGCAGAGGACGACTCCTATAAGTACGGAACCTGGGAAAACGAAGAAATCGGCACCTACCGGCTTTATGCAGCGCAGGGGTGCAGTTCCGTGATCCTGCTGGAAAGCGATACGGAAAAAACCGCGATCAGCTACGAATCCGACCAGATCACGCGGGAGCTTTATTCAGCCATCATCCCGACGCTGACAGAATCGGGCTTCCATCCCGCTGCCGATCCGGAAATCCAAAACTGACCGGATGGTTCAGCCTCACATACATAAAAAACAGGGGGCGTCATCTGGTAAAATATATAGGAAAGGATGAGCGGAAGCAGCGGATGACCGGCAGCAACAGTGTACCGGACAGTGTGACCCAATAAAGACTGTTTCCCTGTTCAGTCCGTCTGTTTTCCGGCCGATCCGCGCAAAGAATCAATACAAAACCTTTCCCGCAAGGCGCTGAGCCTCTCCGGGGTTTTTGTATAAGAGATTGTGAAATCATGAGAATACATTCTGTTATCCGATCCATAAAACTCATGGAAGAAAAGGTCATATGTACAAAATCATTCGTAAAAAATCATTGAATCCCACCGTGACCCAGATGGAGATCGAAGCTCCGCTGGTAGCAAAAAAGGCAAAGCCGGGACAGTTCATCATCCTCCGTGTCGACGAAGAGGGTGAACGGATCCCGCTCACAGTCGCGGGCACCGATTCCGAAGAAGGAACGGTTAAGATCATCTTCCAGATCGTCGGTGCAACGACCGAACTGCTGAACCACAAACAGCAGGGGGAATACATTCAGGACTTCGCCGGTCCGCTGGGCAAAGCGACAGAGACCGAAGGGATCCGGAAGGTCTGTATCGTCGGCGGCGGTGTCGGATGCGCGATCGCGATGCCGGTAGCGCAGGAGTTTCACCGGCTCGGGGCTGAAGTGACCAGCATCATCGGCTTCCGTTCCAAAGACCTGCTGATCCTCGAAGATGAATTCAGAGCATGCTCCGATAAACTGATCGTGATGACCGATGACGGCTCCTACGCACGCCATGGCAATGTGACCGTACCGCTCAAGGAAATGCTTGAAGCCGGGGAAACATTCGATGAGATCATCACCATCGGACCGCTGATCATGATGAAATTTGTTGTCGCCGCGGCAAAACCCTTCGGTGTTCCGGTAACGGTATCCATGAACCCGATCATGATCGACGGGACCGGCATGTGCGGCGGCTGCCGCCTGACACTGAACCGGGACGGCAAACGCGTCACGAAGTTCGCCTGTGTTGACGGGCCGGACTTCAACGGTTACGAAATCGACTTCGACGAAGCAATGTCCCGCGGAAGAATGTATTTCGATTATGAACGCCATGCGCATGAAGAAGTCTGCAACCTTCTCAAGAACGCGTAAGGAGACAGAAAATGGCTATTGATCCTAAAAAACATGAAATGCCGACCCAGGCTCCCGAGGTGCGCGCGCATAATTTCAGTGAAGTTGCCCTTGGTTACGATCAGGAAACAGCGGTTGCGGAAGCGAACCGCTGTCTGAACTGCAAAAACCGGCCCTGCGTTTCCGGCTGCCCGGTAAATATCCAGATCCCGGAATTCATCGCGAAGGTCAAAGAAGGCGACTTTGAAGCCGCTTATCAGATCATCAACCGGACTTCCTCCCTGCCGGCCGTCTGCGGACGGGTCTGCCCGCAGGAAAGCCAGTGCGAAAAATACTGCACCCTGGCAAAGAAATTCGAAGCGGTCGGCATCGGCCGTCTGGAACGCTTTGTCGCGGACTGGCATAATACCCACGCCACCGAAAAGGCCAAAGCCCCCGAATCCAACGGACACAAAGTCGCCATCGTCGGTTCCGGTCCGTCCGGCCTGACCTGTGCCGGTGATCTGGCCAAGAAGGGCTACAATGTCAGCGTCTTCGAAGCGCTGCACACCGCCGGCGGTGTACTGGTCTACGGCATTCCTGAATTCCGTCTGCCGAAGTCCATCGTTGCCCGGGAAGTTGAGACACTCAAGGATCTGGGCGTTGATATCGAAACCAACGTCATTATCGGCAAGACCCTGACCATCGATGAACTGTTCGAAATGGGTTATGAAGCCGTGTTCATCGGCTCCGGTGCCGGTTTGCCGAACTTCATGAACATCCCGGGGGAATCCCTGAAGGGCGTTTATTCCGCCAATGAATTCCTGACCCGCTCCAACCTGATGAAAGCCTATAAGGAAGACCCGAAGACCCCGATCATGAAGGGCGGGAAGGTCGCCGTTGTCGGCGGTGGCAATGTCGCCATGGATGCCGCCCGCACCGCACTGCGTCTGGGAGCCGAAAAGGTCTACATCGTCTACCGCCGTTCCATGGACGAACTGCCTGCCCGAAAAGAAGAGGTCGAACATGCGCAGGAAGAGGGCATCGACTTCCGCCTGCTTCACAATCCTGTCGAGATCCTGGGCTACAACAATCCGGATGATCCGCGCGACCCGAAGAACGGTTTTGTCTCCGGGATCCGCTGCGTAAAGATGGAACTCGGCGAACCGGATGCCTCCGGCCGCCGCCGCCCGGTCGCCATCCCCGGCAGTGAATTCGAGCTGGACGTGACGGTCGTCGTCATCGCGATCGGCACCAGCCCGAACCCGCTCATCAAATCCACGACCAAAGGCCTGGAAGTCAACTCCCATGGCGGCATTATCGTCAATGAAGACGGGCTCACCTCCCGCGAAGGCGTCTATGCCGGCGGCGATGCAGTCACCGGCGCGGCCACTGTCATCTCAGCAATGGGGGCCGGCAAAGTCGCCGCCAAAGCCATTGACGAATATCTGATGAACAAATAACGTCCGTAAGATAAAAACAACAAAGAGGGTGCCTCAAAACAGAGACACCCTCTTGTTATTCACCGGCTCTCCGATGAGTGATATCAGGATTCGGAGACAGGGCCGCCCCGCATAATTGCGACCGCCTTCTGCTCCACGCTGAAATCCGTTTCCCTATAGCTGCCGCCATATTCCCCGTCGACTGTCCAGGCGACCTCCTCGGAAGAAGTGATCCGGGCTCCGGAAACGCGCGCAAAGACCATCAGCGGATGGTCCATCGTCCCCCGCTGAAACGCAGACAGGATCCCCTGCAGATCGGCAGCTGTTTCCGGGGCTTTGATAAACAGCATTTCCATCAGCCCGTCATCCAGACTGAAATCCGACTCCCGGAAAACCGCGAAACCGGCAACATATGCCGAATTGCAGAATGCCCCGAAAATAAAGTCATCCTCTACCGTAAAACGATCCGTTTCGATCCGCAGCCGGCGGCTGTAATGAATGTTCTCGTCCAGGCCGGAAACGGCGTTCACGATGTAAGCCAGATGCCCAAGAATATTCTTCAGCTGCTGGTCCGTAGCATAGCTGATGGCTGAAAAAGCCCCGAAGGCGGCGACATAATTGAAATACCGGCCATTCAGACAGCCGACATCATAACGGAACGGTTTCCCCGTGAAAACCGCATCCAGTGCTCTGTCAAATTCCACGGGGATCCGCAGCGTCCGTGAAAAATCGTTCATACTTCCCGACGGGAGATAGGCAAGAAGCGGGACACTGTGCATACTCATCAGCCCCTGGACGACATGGTTGAGCGTTCCGTCACCGCCGCTGCAAAAAACGACATCAACACTTCCGTCATATTCAGCGAGCAGCGACTCAGCGACCAGATCTGTTCCGGGAATGATCGGGTAAACGACCGGCTGATACCCGTTTTCGGCAAATTTCTTAACGATTGCCCATGTATTCAGACCGGCTTTGCCGATTCCGGCAGTACCATTCAGCAGGATCAGTGCTTTTTTCCGTTCAATTCCCATATAGCAGTCCTTCAGCTTTTTACCTAATTATAAAGTACGCTTCGCACCATTCCGATTTTTAATGCCGTGCAGGAAGCCCCGGAAGGTCAGTTCCGTTTGGTTCGCCACAGCCCGCTGAAGCATTCCGCCCCATCGGCAAACGGACCCGGAAGCACCCGCAGCCCGCGGTGTTCTCCCAGATAATCGGAGTCAAAGGTGATATCCGTTCCGTCCGGGTTTTCAAAGCGCTGCTCCGGTTCAAAGGCTTTTCCCAGCGTTTCCGTACGGATCATCGCCGTCCGGAAATTCCGGATACCGTCATAGATGTTCGTCCGCAGCACCGGATCTCCGCCATTCTCATCGATCTCCGCAAAAAACCGTTCTTCCTCAATAACCAGGCCGTTCTTTTCATTCTGATAAGCCCGCGCACCGTTCAGATAAACATTGCCCTCCGACCAGACCGGCAGATGCGAAAAATGGAACTTCGCCAGCTTATGCATATCCGGCGTATCGTTCTCCATCTCAAACTGGGAGATCCACTCCTCATAAGCCGGATAACCGTCCAGAACATGCGTACCGACATTCAGATTGTCATCCGGTGAAGGCTGCGGATCCTCATTGCCGGGCCATTTCTGCAGGAAGATATTATTGTAAAACCGGTCGTCCCCGTGCAGGATCGTCATGAATCCCATTACCTCCGTCCTGTGCGGAATATGGTAAGGGGTATAACGCTGCCGCAGCGTCCCGTCAACGATATTGTCCGTCCCCTCTCCGGTCATTGTAATGCTGCCGCAGATCAGGTTGTGGACCATCGCCACCCCTTCCGTGGCCATACGGAGCGAAACAGGAGAAAGCAGAATATTATTGTCGATCAGCGTCGGCCCGTGTCCGACTTCCACAAAGATATCCTGGCTCATCATCCCTCCGCGGAGCGGTTTTGCGTAAGGAGGCCGCTGATTGTCATGCAGCAGGTTCTGCGTGATCCGTGTTCCCTGGGCTTCCCAATCCGTCCAGATGCCCATCGTACAGTGGTGGATGTAATTCCTGCGCATGATCACATCGATGGCCGCATGCATTTTAATACCGGCGATCTCCGCCCCGCCCAGTTCCATCATATTATTGATATGATGGATGTGATTGTCCTCGATCACGGAAAAAACGCCGCCCATTCGTCCGATAATACCGCCCTGTTCGCAGTGATGGATATTATTGCGTCGGATGATATGGCTGCCGACCTTTTCCTTCAGCCAGCCGTGGTATTGTCCGCGGCAGACCGCATCCCGCTCCATCTGCGTCGGACTTTTGACATGCTTTACCGTGAAATAATGGTCATTTTCCGGGTCAAAGTACTTGCCGATACAGATCCCGGCACATTTGCTGTTGGAAATATCACAGTCCTCAATGATCCAGCCTTTGGACCAGTTCGGGCCGATCATGCCATCCTGAAAAGCAGCCGGCGGTGCCCAGGTCGTGGCAGCCTTGCTGATCCGGAATCCGCTGACCGTGAGATACCCCACGCCGGTTTTCGACGGGAAGAAGCACTCCCGGCGAACATTGATCTCAACTTTTTCCCGGTTGGGATCAGCGTCCTGAAAATTCACATAAAAAACCGTTTTCCCGCCCTGCTGCTCGGCATACCACTGCCAGATGCTGGCTTCCGGCTCCCAGGAGGTCTCCGAACGTCCGGCCTCAATGCATTCCCGGATCCCGGCCGCTTCATAAAGCATTTTGTCATTCAGGTAAACGCACCCGGTATGCTTCGATTTGCCGGCAAAATACCAGTCACCGTAAACATAGGTCGTATACGGGTTGTAAGCGCCGAAAACACTGTTATCCACGGATGCGGTCCAGACCGTGCCCTGATACGGTGTCCAGCCGGTCAGCAGTTCCGCCCCGGTGATCTCTGCACCCAGCGGGACCTCGCTGCGGTAGGTGATCCGGGCTTCCGGCGTACCGGCATTTTTCGGATCCACGTACTCCCGGTAAATTCCGGGCCGAACCAGCACTTCATCACCGGGCCGTGCCACCTCCGCGGCCTCTCCAATACGTTTATACGGCAGCTCTTTCGAACCGTTTCCGTCCCTTTCAGCATTTGCATCCACATAAATGACCATTGCTGCCTCCATATACAAACTCTGTCCGCCCGGCACATACCGGACCGGCCTGCTTTTTAGCGTGATATATACATTTTAATCTATCCGTCCGGAGCTCAACTGGAAAAGCCATGAAAACGTATATGAACCTGTCCCGGGGCAGAGGAGTGCGAATATAATATAGTTCATCCATAAGCTGCAAACAGGGAAATCTACCGGAGGTTCCGCATTGTCTTCGCTGAAAAAACGTTCTGTTCTGCAAGTCAATCTTGCCGTGCTGCTGTTCGGTCTGGCCGGGCTTTTTGCCAAATGGATCCGGCTGCCGGCGCTTACGATCACATTCGGACGGGTGCTGTTTTCCTCGCTTGCGCTGGGGCTTTTCATAATGGTCCGCAAACAGAGCTTCCGGATCAGGCAGCGAAAAGACGCCCTGCTGCTGATCTGTGCAGGTGGCATTCTGGCTGTCCACTGGTGGTCTTTCCTGACCTCCGTTCAAATCTCGACCGTCGCGATCGGAACGATCACCTTTTCGGCTTTCCCCCTCTTCGTCACTTTTCTTGAACCGCTGATCTTCCGGCAGCGGATCCGGCGCCGCAATATCTTTTTCGCGCTGATGATCCTGGCGGGCGTCGTTATCACGGTCCCTGTGTTTTCTGCGGAAAACAATATGTTCCGGGGTGCACTGGCGGGACTTCTTTCCGCACTGACCTACGCGGTACTGACCATAATGAACAAATCCTTTTCGGCGAAATACAGCGGGACGCTGACCGCCTTTTACGAGCAATCCACTGCCGCTGTTGTCCTGCTGCCCTTCATGATCAGATCCGGGATTTTTCCCGGTGCAGCGGATCTGCCGCTGCTTCTGGTGCTGGGCGTCGTGACGACCGCGGCCGCACATACCCTTTTCATCTCCGGGCTGAAGCATATCCCGGCACAGCTTGCAGGGATCTGTTCCGCCATGGAAACCGTGTACGGGATCCTCTTCGCGTTTCTTTTTCTTGGGGAAGTGCCTTCACTCCGGGAGATACTGGGCGGGCTTATCATCATCGGCACTGTCACCGCAGCCCAGATGAAAGACGCAGCCGAAAGCCGGCAGTGCGGAGAAGGTCCCTTATTATAAAAAAAAGGCTCAACACCTTTTACAGGCAGCTGAGACCCGAATCAGCCCCGGTGAATTAAAGATCAGATATGCAGCGATGAAAAGACCCGGTACGAATCCTTCAGCCGCTGATGACGGATGTGTGTGGCATCAAAATGCATGGTCCTGAATGCCAGCTGCATAATGGGACCGGCTCCAAACGCACAGATCAGCGTCCCGATACCGACCTGACCGCCGAGCAGCCATCCGATCAGCGTCGCCGTGCTCAGCAGTGCGATGCTGACTGCACCGATCGGAAGTTTTCCGGCCCTTTTTGCCAAACCGACCAGCAGCGTATCCCGCGGACCGCAGCCGAGGGATGCGAGCATATAACCGTACTGGGTATAGGCAAGAATGACAAGCCCCGCCAGCATCATGGGAATAGCGGTCAGCAATGATTCCGCCTTCGGCACAAGGCCGAGCCAGTTGAAAAAGTCAACCGACTTGCCGACAACTACCGCATCAATAAACATGGAGATGCCGATCGGTTCTTTGAGGAGGATATCGATGAGCAGGATCGTCAGGGAAACAGCGATGGAAGCCGTTCCATAAAGGATCCCGAGGCTTTTGGATACACCAAGATTCAGCACATCCCACGGTGCCGCGCCGATATTAGCCTGAATGGTCAGATAAATACCGAAACCGTTGATAAACAGGCTGACAGCAGCCAGCAGCATATTCAGGAGGATCGCCTTAACGGAGCGGTTTTCCCTCAGTTCAGTTTTCGAAATCATAATGCCCATTGTTTGTATTACGACCGCAGTTCAAAATAAACAGTGGCATTATAATCCCCCTTTGCCTCAGGTCTGACGATCCTCCCCAAAACCGTGATGACGTCTTTATCCAATAATGCAGATCATCCCGCATTCACCTCATATTTCCGGTACAGGACCGCAGCAGCAGCGATCAGCAGCATACTGGTCAACAGCCAAAATACAGGGGTGTACTGCATAATATTCATACGGACACCGAACAGGTTCACCGTCGTATACGTTTCGAAAAGCCATGAGCCGACAAAAGCCCCCGGCATCATATCAAACAGCATCTTCAGGATCCGGCTGTTTCCAACGGGGTTGAACATCGATGCAAAAAGGACAAGGATCATAAGCGCCATTGAAGCCGTATGATTCATCGTAAGCTGCGAGAAAAACATTGTGATAATCCCGAGAAAAACGCCGATGATCAGCACAAGAACAGCCATGTACAAGACTGCCCGGCCCATTGTAATGTTCATCATACACTGCGGGATATGGATCTGAAGCATGGCATCCCAACCATCAGTTCCATAAAGGAAAGGAAGCAGGGCAGCTTCTTCGGCGACAAAGAAAAAGGCAGACACGAAACCACAAATCATTCCGGCCAGCAGCTTGACAAAGAAGAGCTGCTTTCTGCCCAGCCTCGTTCCAAAGATGATCTGATCCGTTCCCCGGATCCGTTCATCCGCAAATATTCCGGAGAGCCCGATGCCGCACAGGATCAGCACCATAAAGCACATAAAATAAACGACTTCAAAAAAGGCCTCATAGGCGCCATCGTATTTGTATACGAAAGGCGCAGTATTTGCCGCATCCTGAAATTCCCAGTAAGATTTCTCTTCTTCTGTCGCCAGTCCTTCATCCATCAGGTGCCCGTTGTTTTCCATGCGGATACGGTACAGATCCTCAGCCGTCAGACCCGCCGGCTCGGTCCGGCCTGTTGCATATTTCAGAAAATCATAGATCGGGCCGAATTCATGCTTATCCTCAGCTATATCGATCCGTGCCAGTATTTCATCATCGATCACTGTTCCGGAGAGCGCCTGTTCCCGCTCTTTCCGTTGGCGATACGTACCCAGAAAAACCGGGGTAATATCATTAGCCGCAAGCATCAGCATCATAACAATAAGCGCCAGCCAGTAGGCTTTCTGCGAGAATATTTTCTTCAGTTCATACCTGAACAATACTCTAAAGTTCATTATGTCCATCCTCCTCAAATTCTTTCAGATAAAACGCTTCCAGATCCATCCCGATATCTTCGCGCCGGCCGTCAAAGATAAACCGGCCGTCCCTCATAATCAGGATCCGATCCGCGACATGTTCCACATCAGAAACGATATGGGTCGAAAGGATCACAATAGCGGTCTTCCCCAGCTCTGCGATCAGGTTCCGGAAATGAACGCGTTCCTTCGGATCAAGTCCCGCTGTCGGTTCATCCAGAACGATGATCCGGGGATCATTGATCAGTGCCTGCGCAATACCGAGCCGCTGTTTCATTCCTCCCGAATAAGTTCCTATCTTCTTTTTCGCAGCTTCCTCCAGATTGACGATCTGCAGCAATTCAGCAGCTTTTCTCTTCGCGGTTTTCCGGTCGAGGCCTTTCAGCGCAGCAATATAAAGCAGGAAATCCATTCCGCTGAAGTTCGGATAATAACCGAAGTCCTGCGGCAAATAACCGAGAGCATCCCGGTACAATTCCCCGCTGACATCCATACCGTCAAAGCTGATCGTACCTTCATCCGGTCTGAGAACACCGCATATCATCCGCATGAGTGTCGTTTTTCCCGCTCCGTTAGCGCCCAGCAGACCTGTTACGCCGGGCTGCAAAGATGCCGAAAAACGCTCGACTGCGGTTTTGTTTTTAAAACGTTTTTTGATATTATCCAATTTCAGTTCCATGTCTGTTCACCCCTTTCAGAAACATAACGGCAGCCTTCCCAAATAGTCAGCACTGCAGAAATGATCATCATGATCCGCCATGCATCCATAAGTCCGGAAAACCGGTATTGATCTGCCAATCCCTTTGCCAGCACCGGAAGAAATGCAGCGGCAGCCGCCACGGCCACGCAGCCGTAAATATTTTCATTTCCGTGAAACCTTCGGATCACGATCATACAGCCCCAGGCCGTAAGAAGGTATGGGCACCCCAATACAGCCGCTGCATCCAAAGGTGCTGTCCCCATTCTATTCTTCAGGATCGGAATAAGCAGGATAAAAAGCACTGCTCCCAGGATCCCTGCAGAAAAGAGTCTCACACTTTTCTGCAGGCGCAGCGAAAACCGTGCCGTCATTTCGAGCTCTTCCATCCGATACCGTTTCGAACGGCCCAATCCGGTCATCACGATCAACGCGGCTGCGGGTGTAAATGAAGCCATTACCCACAGCAGATCCTTATTTCTGAATTCGGAAAAGAACAGAACACACAGGACCAAAAACAGAGAGTAAAGAATACTGATCGGCGTCATTTCCTTCATCTGCATCCATATGATCATTCCGAGGTGCAGTTCCCGGCGTTCATACTTTTTCACAAATGCTCTGCCCTCAGCAGAAGGCTGAACAGCATATGCCTTCTTCAGTGCGTTTTTTATATCTTTATCGGTCATACTATTTCCCTTCTTCAAGCTTTCCTCTTAAATATGACAGCGCATAACGCAGCTTTCGATGAACAGAAAACCTTGACATATTCATGATTTTTCCGATCTCCGTTACAGAAAGATCATTCACATAACGGAGAAGCACCATCTCACGGATCTCCTCAGGCAAACTGCTCATAGCAGCCTGTATCATCACCACATCATCGTCCAAATCAGGCGCTGAGGTGCAGCCCGCAGGAAGGTCTTCGGGGACTTCCACGATCTGCAGGTGCGGTCTGCGGAACTCACCTGCGCAGAGATTTTTAGCGATCGTATAGAGATAAGCGAGCTCTTTCCCGATATCACGATAGGTATGTGCTTTCCAGAAGCGAAGAAAAGCTTCCTGCGTAATATCTTCAGCAAGTTCACGATTTCCGGTTTTCATATAACAGTATCGGAGCAGCCGTTCGTATTGTTCCGAAAGATCCATTATTCAGCCTCCTCTGATATATATAACGCTTTTTTTCATCAAAGTGTGCGGCCTGATTTCGAAGACGTGAGAAATGAAGTATGATTGACCTGTAACAAAGACAACTCAAACCGGCAGACGGATCGCCGATCCGCATGCATAAAGGAGAAATAACATGCAGTTCATGATCACCGCATATGACGGGACGGATGACAAGGCATTGGAAAGACGTATGGCTATCCGTCCGCAGCATCTTGCGAATATGGCGAAAGTAAAGGAAACCGCCGGAGTGTTATGTGCCGGCGGCATCCTGAATGATGAAGGAAATCCGGTCGGATCTTTTCTGATCATGGATTTTGAAAACCGGGAACAGCTGGATGCTTATCTGGCCTCCGAGCCCTATGTGAGCGGGAATGTCTGGCAGGACGTCAAAACAGTAACTTGCAATGTCGTCATCATGAACGGCGAAAAGGTCGGAAAATAAGAACCGGACCGCGACAAAATCAAGCAGAAACCGGAGAAGACAGATGAAAACAGCATATTATAACGGGAAAATCTATACCGGAGAACTTCCGCTGCAGGAAGCATTTATTGTTGAGGATAGCCTGTTCAGTGCTGTCGGAGAAAACCGGGAGATCCTTTCCGCTCTGCAGCTGGACGATAAGAGAACCGACCTCAAAGGAGCTTTCGTCTGCGCCGGATTCAATGATTCACACATGCATCTGCTGAACTTCGGCCAATCCCTTCACGGGGCCCGTCTTGCAGAACATACCGGATCACTGAATGAGATGCTTGCGTACCTGCGGACATTTCTTGCGGAGCATCCTCCGCGTCCGGGCCGGTGGCTGACAGGCCGGGGCTGGAATCAGGATTATTTTATCGATGAAAAACGGATGCCTGACCGCTTTGATCTTGATACGGTCTCCGCAGAGATCCCGATCCGGATCACCCGGGCCTGCGGACACTGCTGTATTGTAAACACCGCAGCCCTGAGGACAGCCGGGATCAGCGGAGAAACGCCGGATCCGCCGGGAGGGACCATCGGCAGGGACACAAACGGAGAACCGGACGGTCGGCTTTACGAAAAGGCGATTGAGCTGCTGGACAAGGTCATGCCGCAGCCGGATAAAGAAGCACTGAAAGAAATGCTGAAACTCGGAATGGAAGCGGTCAACCGTTACGGGATCACCAGCGTACAGACAGATGATTACAGCACTTTCCGCGGCGTACCATGGCAGATGATCAATGAAGCTTACCGGGAGTTGGAATCCGCCGGAGAAATGACCGTCCGGGTCAATGAACAGTGCAATTTTCAGGGTCTTTCAGAACTGCAGGACTTTATTAAAGCCGGAAACAGAACAGGGACGGGGAGTGACTTTTTCCGGATCGGTCCGCTGAAAATGCTGGGCGACGGATCACTGGGGAGCCGGACCGCGCATCTGAGCCGTCCCTACCTGCACGGCAGGGGCAGCCGCGGTTTTTCACTGTTTCCACCCGAACACCTCAGAGAAATGATCATCTATGCCCACACGCACGGCATGCAGGCAGCGGTTCATGCGATCGGTGACGCATGTCTGGATGAAGTCCTGGACGCATTCGAAGCCGCGCTCACTGCGGACCCCGTACAGGACCACCGGCACGGGATCGTCCACTGTCAAATTTCAAGAACGGATCAGCTGGAACGGATCGCGCGTCTGGGCCTGCATGTCTATGCCCAGTCGATCTTTCTGGATTATGACAACCATATCGTTGAAAAGCTGGTGCCACACGAACTGACCGGAAGCAGCTACAGCTGGAAGACACTGCTGAAAAAAGGGGTATGCGTATCCAACGGTTCGGACTGTCCGGTCGAACTGCCAGATGTGATGACCGGGATCCGCTGTGCCGTCACGCGCTGTTCACTGGACGGGACCGGCCCTTTCCTGCCCGGGGAAGCATTCACCGTACAGGAAGCGCTCGACAGCTTTACATCTGCCGGAGCAGCCGCGTCCTTTGAGGAGAACAAAAAAGGCCGGATCCGGGAAGGGATGACTGCCGATTTTGTGATTCTTGACAGCGATCCCTTCCAAACGATCCCGGAACAGCTGGATAAAATCACCGTTCTCGGGACGTATCTGGGCGGGAAGAGGGTTTACTGACGGCCTTTATTTGTAAATGAAATCGATAAAATTCCGGATCTGATCATCCCAGAAGCCCCACTCATGGGAGGCACCTTCGACTTCACAGGATGTGACTTTCCAGCCGTTTTTCTTCAGTTCCGGCACAAACGCCTGATGCTGATGATAAAGGAAATCCGCAGTACCGCAGCTGAGATAAAGACGCGGTTTGCGCGGCGCACTGCTGTTTTTCTTCATCAGATGCAGATTGTCAACTTCCGTATTGCGGATATCCGCCTGATCTCCGAAGACCCGCCGGATCTCATCATTCCGCCGTTCCTGATAAAAGACATCGGTCAGGTCCACTACCCCGCTGAAGCTGGCCGCAGCAGCAAAACGCTCCGGATAAGTCAGCGCCAGGCGCATCGCACCGTATCCGCCCATACTCAGCCCTGCCACATAGGTATGAGCAGGCTTATCGCTCAGACGTAGGAAGCGGTGCATCGTCCCGGGCAATTCCTCACTCACATAATCCCAATACTTTTCACCATATACCTCGTTGCAGTAAAAACTATGGTTGACCGCAGGCATGATCACGGCAAGGTTGTGTGCTGCCGCATACCGTTCCACCGAAGTCCGCCGCATCCAGATGGAATGATCGTCACTGTATCCATGCAGCAGATAAAGCACATCCGGAAGTGCTTTTTTGCCGGATGCCTCGATCCCGATTCCCTGAGCTGCCTCAGGAAGGATCACATTTACCGTTGATGCGACATTCAGAGCCGCGGAGAAAAACTGGATCTGCAAAAATGCCATTGTTATATCCTCTCAAATATATCTTCAGAACCGGACCGCGCGGAAATTCCCGCTAAGAAGAGATTTCAATTCACTGCAGCAGGCAAAACACCGGGCACCGCGGTTCAATGAATGCCGGAACAACGGACGATCCCCTGAGGACAGGATCACGGGAAACATTTTCCAGAATACAGGTCAGGTTTTCTGCCAGTTCTTCATTTCCTTTGAATCAAAAGCCTCAGGACTGACCTCTGTGTCAGTCCCGCAAACCAGCTCTTTCAGCTGAGAACAGCCCATAAATGCCCACGGATGGATCTTTTTTACGCCCGGACTGCAGATCACCTTCTTCAGCCGGACACAATCCTTAAAAGCAAAGGACGGGATCTGCTTAACTTTGCCGGGGATCGTGATCTCCGTGATCCCGCACCGCGCGAATGAATGTCCCCAGAGATTCATCAGCTGGGAAGGCAGCCGGAGATGAGCAAGGGCCGTACATCCGTCAAAAACAAACTCTCCGATATCCGTGACCGTATCCGGCAGATGCACAGAAGTGATCTCACTGTGCCCCGCAAAGACCTTGTCATACACCACCGTGATGCGTCCGGTTTCGCCGACTGCATCCGGTACACAGACTTCGGCTTCATCCCCAAGATAGCCCGTGATACAATAGGTTCCGTCTTCGATCAGTCTGTACAAGAATTTCTGCATCAGTTTCCGGTCCGTGGCTGGATACGCCCCATTTATAAAAAATTCAGTTCCGGTAAATGATCAGAGGCTGCCGGTAAAGACAGCCCCTGAATAAAAAACTGTTTATATCATGCCCAGGGATTTTCAGTCGGATAGGGCAGACTCTTCGGCTGATTGTAGCCGATATCCCCAACGCCCAGATACTTGAAGACCTCAAACAAAGCCTTTCCGTGATGGCCGAAAGCAACGGCACCGTGGTGCGGGAAGTGCTTCTGGATCAGGACGTGACGGTAGAAACGGCCCATCTCATGAATGGCAAAAACGCCGATGCCGCCGAAACTGGTCGTTTTGATCGGAAGGACTTCTCCCTCAGCGATATAGGAGCGGAGATTCCCTTCGGAATCGCACTGGAGCCGGAAGAAAGTGATCTCACCCGCGGCGATATCGCCTTCCAGCGTTCCACGCGTGAAGTCCGGTTCGGAACCTTCCGGCTCCAGCAGACGGTGCTGAATGAGCTGATATTTCACGGCACGGTCCGCACACATCTTGCAGCTGGGTGTATTGCCGCAGTGAAATCCCATGAAGGTATCCGTGAGGCTGTAGTCATATTTACCCCTGATCTGCGTTTTCCACATTTTTTCGGGAACAGAGTTGTTGATATCCAGGATCGTTACCGCATCGCCGGAGATACAGGCTCCGATATATTCGGAAAGCGCACCGTAAATATCCACTTCGCAGCTGACCGGAATGCCGCGGGCAGCCAGGCGGGAGTTGACAAAGCAGGGTTCAAAACCGAACTGTTCCGGGAAGGCAGGCCAGCATTTATCCGCGAAAGCCACATACTTCCGGGCACCCTTGTGCGCTTCTGCCCAGTCCAGCAGCGTCAGTTCAAACTGTGCCATCCGTTCCAGAAGATCCGGGAAATACCGTCCTTCGCCCATTTCGGCGGCCATATCCGCGCAGACGGCAGGGATCCGTTCATCGCCTTTATGCGCCTTATAACTGACCAGCAGGTCAAGTTCACTGTTTTCCTCGATCTCCACACCCAGTTCATACAGTCCCTTGATCGGGGCATTGCAGGCGAAGAAATCCTGCGGACGCGGTCCAAAAGTGATGATCTTCAGATTCTGCACACCGATGACCGCACGGGCAATGGGACAGAAATCCGCGATCATATGCGCGATATCGTCGGATGTTCCGACCGGATATTCCGGGATATAACCTTTCAGATGTCGCATGCCCAGGTTATAGGAGCAGTTCAGCATACCGCAGTATGCGTCTCCGCGCCCATTGATCAGATCCCCGTCTCCTTCAGCGGCCGCAACAAACATGCAGGGACCGTCAAAATACTTCGCGATCAGGGTTTCCGGAGTCTCAGGGCCGAAATTGCCAAGAAACACTACCAGGGCATTGCAGCCGGCTTTTTTCACATCTTCGACTGCCCGGCACATATCGTTTTCATTTTCAACCGTAACGGGGCACTCATAAAGCCCGCCCCCGCACGCTTCAATGATCGCGGCACGGCGCTTTTCGGAAAGCGCGATCGGAAAACAGTCACGGGAAACGGCAATAATGCCGAGGGAGACTTCAGGGATATTCTGCATGATCAAATTCCTTATATATTATATTGACCAAAACGCACATCAGGATGCGCGCTTCGCGTGTATTTGGTTCCAGACAGTTATTTGCGGAGAAACACAACACATATCATACCGGCCCGCATTTCAGCAAGATATTCACCGGTATTTTCTCATTATGTATCGTCTTCCGTCATACACTGCCTGATATCTTATTTAATCTTACCATAACCGGACAAAAATCAGCCCATCAGATCCGAATACCCACGGTATCAGATCTCAGTTCAGGAGAAGCTCCTCCATTCTGTTTTCCAGCACCCTGTCATTACGGAACAGGCGGACATAGCTGACAAATTCATCATTCAGTTTTTCCGGGCTCTTACCGTAAACATCAGCAAAACCGATGCCCGCGTTCCCTATTTTATAAAAATCCAGATATCTGCCGATGCCGTAAACAGAGATCAGCCACGCAGTAAAAGCGCCGACAATAGGATAGGTTATGCTGCAGTCGGCAGCGAAGAACCGTTCTTCGTCCAACAATTCTCCGATCCCGATATATCTGCCGCTTTTCAGGAAATAGCCGGTCCAATCCCGATTACTGATCCCCCACCATTTACTGTCAAAATACATTGCGAGGCCCTCGCGGACTGCGGGAGATTCCGGCCGGTTGATCAGATAACTGATCAGATGCGCATCTTCATGAAATCCGATACACTTTACTTTCTCATTGTAGACCGCATAGACCTTATCCGGCACCCGTGCGAAACCGTTGCAGGGTTCGTTATCACCGTAGAAGGCACCGACTTCCTCGGGAGTATTACAAAGGAAGTAGGTCAGCTTAAAGTCCGGCTGTACTTTCAGGACATCACAGATATACCGGAAACAGGCTTCCTGCTCTGCTGCAATTGCAGCCAGATCCCGTTCCGCCGGGGAATTTTCGTGATAGCAGAAATAATAATGTTCGCTCTCAAAACGTTTCAGTGGATCCATGATCATTACCTGATTTCAAAACGGAACTCGCCGTTCTGACATTTTCCTTGTGTCTCTATGATCACATATACGGTACCGGAGCCCGGCAATGTAAAAGCAGCATCCGTCTCTTCTCCGCCTTGAATGGCAAACAACTCTGTTTTTCCGCTCCCGTTATCATAAAAAACGGCAGCGCTGCCCTCTTCAAGCTTTGCCGAATATATGAGTTGTCCTTCAGAAGCTTTTTTATTGACCAGTTTAAATACCCTGGTTCCGTCAAATGAATAGAAGTTGATAAAACCATTCCCGGAGGATTCCGAGGTCACCAGACCAACCGCCTTATACCCTGACCTGTATTTGCTGCAGCCGCTCACACACAGGAGCAGCATGAACAGAATCACCGCAAAAACTGTGTCTGTTCTTTTCGTGATCGTTCTGCTCATAACCATGATCCTTTCTGCATATTGAAGACAGGATAAACAAAAGCCCGGCATGAACGATGCATATTCTGTCGGGCTTTCTCCTGTCAGCTTTTTATACAATACCGGTGATGCGGAGATTTTTCAGCCGTGTCACGCGCGGGATCACAAAATTATCGTACTGCTCTGTCTCAGACGAAAATGTCATCGTGGGGATAACATCCGCCATCTGACCGGAAACAGAACCGCCGCTCACGATCCTGACCGTACCGTTCTGATGCAGATACCCGAGACGGATCTCGCCCGCAATATCACCGCCCATGCTGTCCACATGAAAAGCGGAGTATTCCACGACCTCCAGATAGTCGCCCCGGCGCACTTCAGCCTCTGTTTCGGCACCGCCCTCAACGACAAAATTACGGACGACCGAACTTTCTTCCAGCCCAAGATACTGACAGAACCGCCGATGTCCCCAGTTATTTTCCACCACACCGTTCCGGATCAGCGTCCGGTCCAAAATAGCAGCCCCCTCCTCATCGATCGGATAATCCGCCGAGGAGTTATCCAGGGAGGATACCGCTTTCATGGTGATCCGGTCGCCGGTCATGCCGGATGCGATCTCCCTGCCCGGCGTCCAATCCGAGATCCTGCGGTAGATCATATCCGCGCTTGCTTTATCGGAAAAATAGCTGTAGATCCGGACTGCATCATCCGTGGAAAAGATCACATCGAAAGTGTCAAGCTTCGGTGTAGGCTCGGTGACCAGACGGTCCTTGGCGTAACGGAGCGCCTTTTCGATATCCCGGCGCAATTTTTCCGCGTCGCAGGTCCCGGAACGGAAATTCCGGTAAAGTTCGATCTCATGCTCACCGCTTCGCGCGTTGACGATCACCTCGATCATGGAGCTGGGATACCGAACAGTATATTCCACACCGTTTGAATTGAGAAAATGACGGGTGATATCCCGGACAAAGATCTCATAGGAGTTGATATCTTCCGTACCGGTCTCCTCCACTTCAGACATCGCCGTGATGAAATCCTTCGCAATCGCGGCCGTATCCACATCTTTCGGCTCAGGCGACGCCACAGGTTTGTCATTCAGTCTGTAAACCGGATTCTTCACCAGGGAAGCCTGAAAATAGATATCGGCCAGTGTCTTCTCAATACCGGCCTCGGATGCGGTCGGCGAGATCTCCCCAGACGCAGAACCGAGAAAACCTCCCTCAAGAGGACGGTAAAGCGTCACCTGATAGGTTTTGACTTCCGTAACACGGTTCTGATCCAGCGCATGGCGGATGAAGTAAAATTCCCAGCCCCGGGTAATGGTTTCGCTGAGCTCCCAGACCGTACAGCCGAGAGCCTTGATCTTATCCTGAATAAAAGTAAACATTATCCGAGCCTCGCTTTCGTTTTCAGATACGGACCGCCGTCAGCGACTTTGACCCATTCCTTATGTCCTTTCCCACAGGCCCCGTTACCGTCGACCCTGCGGTCCGCTGAAGCCATACTGATCCCGCATAAAAGATCCGGCACATAACCGGTCATGACGACCGGAGAGACGACCTTTCCGGTAAAGGCACCGTCTTTGATCTCATACCCGCGAGAAATAATGCACTGAATGCCCCAGTGCTTCGGATCTTCCATACCGCTTTCGGTCCCTTTGAGAAGATAGCCGTGTTTTACAGACGCGATCATCTCGTCCAGCGTATTTTCTCCGGAGTCAAACATGGTATTCGTCATGCGGGTATAGACCTTGTGCGCAAAATTCTCGCGCTTGCCGTTTCCGGTCGGTTTGGTCCCGAGCCGCAGGGCGGACAGCGCGTCGCAGATGCCGGTTTTCAGGATCCCGTGATCGATCTCGGTCACATCACCGGCAGGCGTTCCTTCATCATCAAAAGCATAGGAGGTAACGCTTTCAGCGCAAAGGGCACCTTCGTGCATCGTGCACATATCCGAACCGACACGTTTCCCGATATACTCTGCCCCCAGCGCGCGCTTCTTGACAAACATATCCATTTCCACACCATGGCCAAACGCTTCGTGAGCGATCAGGCCGGTGATCCCGGGATCGGTGATGATCTCATATTCCCCCGGAACGATTTTCTCCGAGGTGAGCATTTCCTCCATGGTTTTCGGCATCCGTTCCACCACATCCTTCAGCCCGTCCAGGACTTCCGGACCGCAGCAGCCTGAAACGCCCTCATAAGTAAATTTGATCTCCCCGGCCTCGCTCGGCGCATAAGCCGCGCAGTTTCCTTCGGTATAAACATAACTCTGCCGCAGGAAACGGTTCTTTGTCAGGAACATTTTTGAAACGTGCGTCGAAGAAGCCCCCAACATACAGTCCAGCGCATGCGGTATGATCTCTTTGCCGCGGTCCGAGAGTGCGGTAAACATCTCGACCAGGGCTTTCATATCCTCTTCTTCAGGAAGGCGGCCGGTCTCTTTTTCTACGAAAAGCTCCAGCGGCTCATCCGCAAGGACTGCTGTTTCATAGGTCTTCACACCGGTCATGGCCATGACCGCGAACTGACGTTCCAGCTCCCTGCAGATCTCTTCGGCCAGGTCCTCTATATTTTCCGGAACTTCATTGAATGCGTATTCACTGTACCGGCCACTGCGGCAGACACGGACGACATTGCCGCGTTCGGTCGTCATATTGGTTCCGGAAACGCTTTTGGTCCTCTGTGAGATGGAGACCCTGAAACCGACAGAATCGGTCGACAGTATACTGACATAGTCAAATGACCTGCCGAGAATATCCGCCAGTTCCTTCATCCCGGGTGCAAGCGAATCCAAATATGGAGAAAAAGGTGCTTTCATTCTGGAAATTCCTTTCTTTATGATTTCTGACTGAGTCCGCCCGGTCCTGCACAGGGCAGGAAGCAGCGGACGATTCTTCTCATGGTGCAAAACAGCCGAAGGCGGAGCATCCCGATGTATTCCGGTTCCGGCTGATGATCCAACCCGGACACGTCTGTATTCAGCGTCGGTTTTTCCATTCATACTATTATAGTATACTGTTTTCGTCTTTGCCAGTCCCCGAAAAAAACTGCCGGCAGACCGATTTCATGGCTGCCGGCAGTCCGGACTATATGAATTTTTCCGCAGAAGCGAAGCGGTCAGCCGGCAACCGGCAGTTTCGGCTTTCGGAGGAGAAAGGCAGCCGCACCGATGACCAGCAGAACAGCTCCGTTGATCGGATATACAGGCAGAAGGCGGTTCGTCGTTCCGTAGATCTCCAGAACACCTTTGAAAACACACCCGACAGAGAGCGCGGCAATGCCCGAATTCCAGATCCTGAAGGCGAACCGGTCTGCCGGTATCGGCTTCCACACAGCAAGGTAAAGATAAGGCACTGCACCGAGCGCCAGCGGGATCATGAAGGCATAGACCATAAATGGAGACCAGACCCCGAAACTGAAATGCTCGTAGACCGCGCCGAAAATCGCGAGGAACATGGCTATGGCCAGATTGCCAAAGGCGTTTTTAAGCAGGGAGCGTGAATTCTTATCCGACATAGACGATATCACTCACTTTCCGTTCTTTGATCGTACGGCCGTTGGTCGTCGGCATGTTGACGAGTTCGCCGTTGAATACCATTGTTGAAGAGCCG
>CADBKS010000010.1 GCA_902795255.1 uncultured Chloroflexota bacterium | reverse complement strand
ATGAGCTCACTTAGATATGCACATGGCAGTCGAAAGTGAGAAACCTGCTCCGTATGGTGTGGGCGAAGCCCACGCCTTTTAAGATGCGGAGCAGGAGCTCCGCTGCAAGGCGCGGCCCAATCGTTCGTATGTTTGCATAAGCTGCTTGCCGCGCCTGGTTTTATTAGCCGGGAGCACGGGCCGGCTAAAGCCGCCCGTCGCCCCCGGCACCCCGATTACTGTGTCAGGGTCGACAAATATGTTTATATTCCCTCAGCACCTAATAAGACTCATCCGTATTTAACCGCGGGCGCCTGTTACTGCTTCCGCGGCTCCGCAGTTCCAGCAGGCAACATACCGTCCGTTTCTTTCCCGTAACGGCGGATACTCTTTTCTGCACTGTTCCGTGGCATAGCGGCATCTCGGATGGAAATGACAGCCTTTCGGCGGATCCACGGGGGTCGGGACCTCTCCCTCAAGGATGATCCTCTCGACCGTATAATCCGGATCCGGAATCGGCGCGGCAGAAAGCAGCGCCTTCGTGTATGGATGCATCGGATTTTTGAAGAGATCATCTGTATCACCGAATTCCACGACCTTACCGAGATACATGACCATAATGCGGTCCGAGATGTGCCTTACGACCGCGAGCGCGTGGGAAATGAACAGATAAGTCAGTCCGAGCTCATCCTGCAGCTCTTCCAGCAGGTTGATGATCTGCGCCTGGATGGAAACGTCGAGTGCCGAGACCGCTTCGTCGCAGACGACGACTTTTGGGTTCAGGATCAGGGACTTTGCGATCCCGATCCGCTGCCGCTGACCGCCGGAAAACGCATGGGGATAACGTCTCAAAAACGATTTATCAAGACCGACCTTTTCGGTGATGGCCAGGACCCTCCGATTGATTTCATCCTTTGATAAATTACCTGAGTAACGCAGCGGTTCGCTGATGATGTCATAAACCGTCATGCGGGGATCCAGGCTCCCGTAGGGATCCTGGAAGATCATCTGGATATCCGGCCGGAGTTCTTTCATTTCGCTCTTCGCCGCCTTCAGAAAGTCGGTCTTCCGGCCGTCCTTATGGAGGATCACCTCGCCGCTCGTCGCATCGATGCCGCGTACGATGCAGCGTCCCAGCGTCGTCTTGCCGCAGCCTGATTCGCCAACGATACCGATCGTCTCGCCTTCTCTCGCGGTGAAGGAAACGTCGGACAACGCGTAGACCTTCGTATTCCCGGATTCATAGGTCTTGGTAAGATTCCTTACCTCAAGTACGATATTATCTTTATTCATACCTTATCTCCCGCCTTTTCCGTGCAGAGCGCATTTTACAAAATGTCCGGGCTCGACTTCGATAACCGGCGGGAACCGTTTGTCGCAGATCCCTTTCATGCACTGTTCACACCGGTCATGGAACCCACAGGCTTCGGGAAGGTCCACCGGCACCGGCACAACGCCCTTGATCGCATACAATTTCTCGTCCCGGCTGGAATCGATACGCGGCAGCGACCGGAGAAGGTTACGCGTGTAGGGATGCTGCGGATTGTGGAAGATCTGACGGACCGATCCGAGTTCAACGATCTCGCCGAGATACATGACGGCGACCCGCTGGCACATGCTCGCCACGATGCCGAGGTCGTGCGTGATAAACAGGATCGACATGCCCAGTTTTGCCTGGAGCCGCTTCATGAGTTCGAGGATCTGTGCCTGGATCGTCACATCCAGCGCAGTCGTCGGCTCGTCCGCGATCAGAAGGTCCGGCTCGTTGCTCAGCATCATCGCGATCAGCGCCCGCTGCAGCATGCCGCCCGAAAACTCGTGCGGGTACTGATTGAAGCGGATCTCGGGATTTGCGATCCCGACAAGTTTCATCATTTCGATGACCTTCTCCCTGGCGCTTTGTTTCGTTGCCTCCGGATGGTGGATCAGGATGATCTCGCTCATCTGGCTGCCGATCGTGTAGAGCGGGGAGAACGCGGTCATCGGCTCCTGGAAGATCATGGCGATCTCATTGCCGCGGATCGCACGGTACAGCGCACCGTCCCGTTCAAGCCCGAGCAGATCCAACACGGTCCCGTCCTTCCGTTTGAACAGGATGCTGCCGGTCGACGAACAGTTGGAAGGGTTGATCCCGATGACCTCTTTGCTCGTGACACTTTTCCCGCAGCCGGATTCGCCGACCAGGCCGAGTGTCTCGCAGCTCTTCAGTTCCAGATCGATACCCCGCACCGCGTTGAGCACCGCACCATCGGTCCTGATATTGACCCTCAGATTCTCAGCCTTCAGGAGGACACCGTCGGGAAGCGAATAGCTGTTTTGATCTTTCTTCTTCTGGAATAACATACGGCCGCCTCCTTATTTATATGGATCCGCGGCGTCTCTGAGTCCGTCGCCGAGGAAGTTGAACGCAAGGACCGTGATGAAGACAAAGATCATCGGAAGAAGTTTCCATCCGAAGAACATGATCGTCTCCAGCTTATTCGTTTCCTGCAGAAGGACACCCCAGCTCGTCGCGGGGGAACGGAGACCGAGCCCCAAAAAGCTCAGCGTCGTTTCGCCGACGATCAGATGCGGGATCGTGAGCGACATCCGGACGATGATATAACTCAGAAAGCTCGGGATCATGTGCCGCATGACGATCGCACTTCCGGGGGCACCGGAGATGCGGGCCGACATGATGTAATCTTCCTTCTTGATCGAGAAGAACTTGCTCCGAACCGTTCTCGCCATATCCGGCCAGGAGATCAGCGAAAGGATGATCGTCATCAGCATGAAGATCTGTGCCGGTTTCATGGTTGGCGGGATCGCGGCAGAAAGTGCCATCCAGAGAGGTACCTGCGGGAACGAACGGACGACCTCAATGAGACGCTGGATCACGTTATCCACCCGGCCGCCGAAATAGCCCGCAATGGATCCGATCAGGATCCCCAGGAAGACTGTCAGTATCATCCCGACTACCGGGATGAACAGGGAGATCTGACTGCCGAGCACGACCCGTGAGAACAGGTCGCGCCCCATATAGTCCGTGCCGATCAGAAATACCGCGCCCCCTTCTTCCGCCTCAAACAGATGCAGGTTGCTCGGAAACAGTCCGAGCCATTTGTATTCCCCGCCGCGCTGTCCCTGCCTGAAGAAACGGATCCGATAGATCTCGTCGGTCTTTTCACTGAACTCATACATGAACGTTTCCATATTGCGGACCTTCTGAAGACCGTACACGAACGGGCCGATGAATTTCCCTTCATGGAAAAAATGCACCGGCGTCGGACTGCAGTTGACATAGCGGCTGTCGAACTGTTCCGTTCCCTGCGGTGCTATGAAGTTTCCGAAAATCGCAGTCAGGTAGAAAATGATAAGAATGACCGCGCTTGCCATCGCGAGCTTATGCTTCCGGAATTTTGCGTACATCAGGGTCCACTGAGACGCGTAGTAGTAATTGGAGCTTTTTTTCTGTGCCATACGCGTCACCCCTGGATGTATTCCTTTCTCGCACGCGGATCGAGCCACGCGAGCAGAATGTCGGACAGGAACGTGCCGATGACCGTCATGATGGCCATCAGGAACAGCCAGCTGCCGGCGAGGTACATGTCCTGGTCGAGAAGCGCATCATACATCACCCGTCCCATGGAGGGCAGGTTCAGAACGATCGCGACAATGGTCGTTCCCGTAAAGATATTCACGAGCGACCAGCCGATCGAAGCTGCGATCGGGTTGATCGCGGCGCGGACACAGTATTTATAACGGATGACCCGCATTTTGAGCCCCTTGGCCCGGGCAGCCAGAACGTAGTTCTTGCTGAGCTCATCCAGCATCTGGCTCCGCATCGTACGCATCAGACCGCAGGTATTCATCAGTCCGATGACAAGTACCGGGATGATACAGTGCTTCAGAAGGTCGAGAAACTTTTCGAACGACCACGGCGCTGTCTGGTACTTCGCGGAAAAGAATCCGAGCATCGTATCCCCCGTCAGCTTGAATGCGATGAACATCAGGATGATACCGAGAAGGAAGTTTGGGACCGCCATTCCGATAAACCCGATGCTCGTAAACATGTAGTCCCCCAATGAGTACTGATGCACCGCGCTGTAGATGCCGATCGGGATCGAGATCAGGTACGTGAACAGCATCGTGACGAGCGAAAGCACGATCGTCGGAACGATATACGCCCGGATCACAGACGCTACCGGCATCTTCCACAGGAACGAATAACCGAAATCACCGCGCAAAATGATATTGGAGATCCATTTCCAGTACTGTACGATGAATGGCTGATCGAGACCGTAGACGGCTTTCAGCTTGTCGATCGTTTCCTGAGAGACTGACTCACCCGCTGCCTGCAGCTGACCGACATAGTTGGTCAGAAAGTCTCCCGGAGGGAGCGTGATAATAAAGAAAACCGCAAGCGAGATCAGAAACACGCTCAAAACCATGATCAGAAATTTTTTTATGACGAATCGAAGAAATTCGTATTTCATAAACACCTCTCTGTATGCTGATGAGGGGCAGGTATGTATAGTGGCGGCAGCCAACGGTATATAACCGCCGGCTGCCATCGCTTTGTGTTATCTGCTTATCGCAGATAGGTAAAGACGACTCTTATTCTTCGATGTACCAGGTGTAGGGTTTGGTATTGCCGTAGAAGCGGAGTTCGTCGCAGGAGATGTAATTCGGGTCATAGTTCTTGACCTTGTTGCTCAGAGCGGTGAGCTTCATGGTATTGCGGGCGTAGCCGATGATCCATGTATTATCGATCATGCTCTGGATCATCTCGTCGCCGCAGGCCATGGCTTCCTCGAGCGTACTTGCGGTCGCAAGTTTCTTGGTGTTTTCGACGACTTTCTCCATCTCAGAGCCGGGTTCCGGAGTCATCGGGTTGGCATGCTCAAGACCATATAAACCGACCCACGTGCAGATCTTGCGGTTTGCGCCGACGCGGTCCGGACGGACGGACGGATTGAAAACGTTCAGGTTCTCTTCATACAGCGCCATGATCTCGTTACCCGAGGTGACCTTGGTCTGACGGGTGTTGCGCGCGGTATTGCTTACTTCAACCAGCTGGATGCCGATCTCCTTGTAGTACTGCGCAAACAGCGCGATGGCGGCAGCAGAGTTACACTTCTCATGGCCTTCGAGCTGGATCAGAACAGTCTCACCCGCATGTTCGCCATCCACAAAGTAACGGTAGCCGTCCGCGTTGCGGTCATTACTGATTTCAGGAATACCGTCGAGCAGCGCGTTCGCGGCTGCCGGATCATATTCGGTCCATTTCTCGGAAGCACCTTCCCTGTACTGGTCGGTGCCTTCCGGAGCCGCACACTGCGCTTCCTCGGCGAGGCCATTATAGAGGATCTCGTTCACCTCATGACGGTCGACCGCAATGGAGAGTGCATGACGGAAGTCAAGTTTCTCAAAGAGTTTCCGGTACTGCTCATCCTTGTAGGACTGGTTCAGCTCTACAGAGCTGACGGTCCAGTTCGGCTGGATACTCGAATATACCGTGTAGTTTCCGGTCTTCTCGCCCGCCTTATAGGTTACGAGATCAGCAAGCTCGATCGCATTCATGTCGATGTTTCCGGCGAGCATTTCCTGCGCATAAAGGCCTGCATCCATGGTGACCATTTCAACATAGTCGATATACGGAAGCTGGCGGCCTGCAGCGTCGGTCTTCCAGAAGTAGGGGTTGCGTTCAAACACAAGGACCGTATCCGTCAGCGGGGAGATGATGTTCCACGCGCGGAGCGTCGGCCGGCCGGCGTAGTTCCAGTAGAGATAGCCAAGCGCGTTGCCGAGACTCGTATAATTGTCGAACTGATAGAGATCGCTCTTCGCAGCAGCATTCTTAACTGCCTCTTCTTCTGTCACGTCAACCAGGTCCGCGCCGCCGATGAGGGACAGGTCTTCGATTCCGGTCCAGTGCGGTTTGCTGCTGTCAAACGCGACGATGTCCTTATACCAGTGCTTCGGGGCGAACATCCATTTATTGTCGATCGCGATCGCCTGCAGGATCAGCGGTTTCGGACTGTACAGCTTCATCTGGAAGGTGTAGTCGTCGACCTTGGTAAGAACTGCCGGTTTGGTAAGTCCGTCGGCAGGATCGGTCGTCTTATACCAGTTGTAGTAGTTTCCGGTATAGGAATTCGTGACCGCACCCGTTTCGGGATCCACGTCCGTAACAAGCATGTAGTTGTAATAGAACAGAACATCGTCCGCCGTGAACGGTTCGCCGTCCGACCACTTCATGCCCTCGCGGAGATAGATGGTATACGTCATACCGTCTTCGCTGACATCATATCCCTTTGCGACGTTCGGCGTCACACCGCCATCCTCGGTCAGACGGAAGAGCGGTTCCTCACAGAACGGGCCGAAGTCCCACTGTCCGCCGTTATTCCTGCGCAGCGTTCCGCCGTACTTGGGTGACTCGGGCGTCTTGTCCGTTTCAACCATGATGTCGGCAGCAACAGGGAGACGGTCCGCAACGGGCGGGAGCGTTCCTGCCTTGACCTGCTCGGCAAGCATGGGTGATTCCAGCTCAATACCGTCCTCAGCCGCTGCCGCCTTCGGGCCGCCGATGAATGCTCCGCAGACAAACAGGACTGCCAGCATCAATGCGATAATTTTCTTCATCATATTTTCCTCCTTATGATATTTGCACGCTCTTTTCGAGCGGTTTGCCCTGATCATGTCAGCGACCGGTACCGATCCGCGAATTTCTCTTCCCAGGTCTTTTCGATCCCCTGCCGCCAGGCCTCTGCCTTCTTTGTCATCTCTTCTGCCAGCTCCGGCATTTTTTCAGCCAGATTCACCGTTTCGCCGGGATCGTTTTTCAGATCCGCCAGAAATACCGGAACCTGCGGTTTTTCAGACTCCACGAGCCTGCCGTTGATCACGAGCTTGTAGTCGCCCATGCGCATCGCGGTCTGGTCCTCCATCTCCCAGTACAGCTCGTCATGCGGACTCCTGTCACCGTCCGTGAGCACGCCCAGAATGTCTGTCCCGTCCAGTTCATACCGTGACGGATCCCCTCCGGCCATTTTCAGAAACGTCGGGAAAATGTCGATCGCAGCGCAGGGTTCATGGATCACCTGCTCCGGCGGGATATGCCCCGGCCAGCTGATGAGGCACGGGACACGAATGCCGCCTTCGTACAGACTGAACTTATGTCCCTTGAGCGATCCGGTCGTCCCGCCATAATACGGATCGGGTGTCCCGTCGAGCCAGTTTCTCGATTCTCTGGAAGGGCCGTTGTCACTCTGGAAGTAGATCACCGTATCGTCCAGGATCCCGAGCCGATCAAGCTCGTCCGTGATCTCCCCGACCCCGTCGTCTACAGCGGAGAGCATCGCCGCCATGATGCGCCTGTCAGGCGGAAGATTCGGGAAGCGGTCCAGATACTTTTTGGGCGCATGCATCGGATAGTGCGGCGCGTTGTAAGCGACATAGAGGAAGAACGGCTTGTCCTGTTTATGCATCTCCCTGATCGTGTCGACCGCCTTTTCCGAAATCATCTCGGTCATGTACTTCCCGTTATCGTACAGCTCCTTTCCATTTTCCCAGAGATCGTGCGTCGGGTCCGTATGTCCGTCCGCCATCGACCAATAGAAAATATGCGAGTAATAATCCACGCAGCCTGCCAGAAAACCGTAGAAATAGTCAAATCCGTTGTCATTGGGCCGGCATCCTTCTTTCAGCCCGAGATGCCATTTCCCGACAGCTGCCGTCTGATACCCGATATCTTTCAGAGCCTGTGCGATCGTAGGCGTTCCCGCGTCAAGACCGGTCGCCTTTCTGTGCCCCGCGAGGATCGCCCTGACCCCCGCGTTTCCGGGATATCGTCCGGTCAGAAGAGACGCTCTGGACGGGGAACAGACAGGGCTTCCGGAATAAAAGTCCGTAAACCGCACGCCGCTTTTCGCAACAGCGTCGAGATGCGGTGTCCGGAAATCCGTTTCTCCCATGCAGGAAAGATCGCCATATCCCTGATCATCGCTCAGAAACACTATAAAATTCGGTCTCTTTTTGTCCACTTTTTTCACCTTTCTCCGTGTGCCCGGTACAGGTACCCCGCGGGAAGCTCTGTATGTCACTGATCTATCGTGTGTGCCTATGCACGCATTTGTCAGACACAAGATTTGTTTTTCCGTAGAAAAATCGTTGTTATTTAGATTATAGCAACGGTTTATTAAAATGTAAAAGGTGATTTTTGTCATCTTTTTTTGTCACCTTTATCTCCGCATGACCTGCGTGCCTGTGCACGCATGTATATATCATTCCGTTTCTGTATTACAATTTTCCTTATGAAATCCGTGTGCCTTTGCACACCAATGGGAAGGGGAAATCATTTTGGCATTAACGATCCGGGATATCGCGGAACTTGCCGGCGTTTCGCGCGGGACTGTGGACCGCGTACTGCACAATCGGGGACGGGTAGATCCCGCTGTCGCCTCGCGGATCCGCAAGATCATGGAGGAGTGCGGTTACCGGCCGAGCCTCGCCGCAAAGCAGCTTGCCCTCCGGCACCAGAAAAACAAGATCGGATTCATTTCAAAAGCCGACTACAACGGATTCTGGTCCATCGTCAACAGAAACGCGGAACAGGCGGAAAAAATGCTCGCCGAATACGGGATCGCGGTCGAGAAGCGTTTTTTTGATTTCTGTCTGCCGGACATGCAGCTGAAACTGATCGACGAACTGGTAGAGGAAGGGATCAACGCGCTGGTCATCGTACCGCTCGAATCCACAGAAATCGTGAACCGCCTTAAGGAACTGACAGACAGTGGAATCCCCGTGATCCTGCTGAATTCCGAACTGACCGGTTTCGAACCCCTGTGCTATATAGGAAGCGATTACTATGTCGGCGGTAAGACCGCAGCAGGACTCCTGCACAACTTCTCTAAAGCATCATTACTCAGGATCCTTCTCATGAACGGGTCAAAATACCTGTCCAGCCAGATCCACCGGCGCCGGGGGTTCATTGATGAGATCACGTCGCTTGATCCGAACTGTGAGATCATCGAAAGCAGCGATATCACGAGCGATCCGGAATATGCATTCCGCGCCGCGAAGGAAATGCTTGAGAAGCATCCCGAAATCAACGCCGTCTATACGATTCCCGATAACGCAGCAGCTGTGGCTAACGCGATCCAGTCATGCGGAAGGACCGGCTCTCTCGTACACATCGGGTTTTCGATGACGGACGCAACACGTCCCTACATACTGAACGGCTCGATCAGCGCGCTGATCGGGCAGCGCGCGATGGATCAGGGACGCGTGCCATTCGAGATCCTTCTTGATTTTTTTGCAACCGGGAATCCCCCCTCCGAACGGAGGATCCTGATGCTGACCGATATCTTCATCCGTCAGAACAGCGTATTCTGACAAAAGCAAAGCCAAAACGGGAACACGTGCCTGATGTGTGCCAAAACCAGCTAACTCACTGAATTATTGCGAAGCTCTGACACAAACAAAAAGTCCCGGCAATAAAGAAAAAATTGTCCGGAATACGGGCAGTTTTCCGTTTTAATAGACAGATGGGGAATATGTATCAGATAAATAACCTTAAAGAAAAGTCATGAGACCGGCCTTATAGGGGTCTGGGAAAGAGAAACATCCCAGGTGCGGGGCTCAGTCCACGATTTCCGGGTACCGGTCCCAGTCCGTGGACTGTGCGATCGGCATTGAGGAATAATTGTCCACAAAAAACTGGATCACCCTCCGCATCGGCGGAAAGACCTGTTCCATGGGGATATTCCAGGGTGCAAAGAAGCGGATCTCGGAACCGTCCTGCGGTTTTGAGCGGAGCGACCCGCGGATGCGCTTGGGAAAGAACAGCATATAGACCGGGGCGACATGAGCCGCGTCTTCCGAAAGGTAATTCAGATCCTCGCCGGAAAAGACCTTCAGCAGCGAGCATTCCTCCAGCAGGATCGAGCAGGTGTTCAGGATGCTGCGCTGCAAGCATTCCCGGACCCTTTCTCCCGGGGTGAGCCAACCGCCCATCAGGCGCCAGTAAATATCATCCCGGTCCCTCACCATCAGGAGATTTCCCTGCGGATCGGTCAGCAGTGCCAGGACGCAGATCTCGATCAGCGGCAGTCTGGGCGCGGCGTCATGAAGGCTCTTCCGGTAATCGATCATGAGAAATAATCCTTCAGTTCCCGGCTGGATCCGGGATGGCGGAGCTTGCGGAGCGCTTTGGCTTCGATCTGGCGGATCCGCTCTTTGGTCAGCCCGAATACCTTTGCGACCTCCTCAAGCGTCATTTCATTGCCGTCGATCAGCCCGTAACGGTATTCGAGCACTTTGCGCTCCCGCTCTGTCAGCTGGTGGCTCATTGCCTCTTCGATCTTCTCCCGAAGCATGATCTTTTCCGCCTCATCACTGGGCTGAACCGCTGTTTCATCTTTCGGCATGGTATCCTGCATGCCGTCATCATCATCCTCGGTATCCGGAGTCTCGAGCGAAATCGGATCCTCGACGGTCCGCAGCAGCTCGCGGACCTTGTTGCCCGCTTCGCGGATCCGCTCATTCAGCGCCGGGTCCGGTGATTCCCCGCGCTCCCGGTATTTGCGGAGCGTTTCTTCATCCTCGGGCTCCAGCATCCCGCCTTCAACAGCCAGTTCCTCCATAGACACGGTCCGTTCGAGCCGCTGCTCCATCTCGTTTTTGATGCGCTGCAATTTCATCACCGTTTCAAAAGTATGCGCCGGGATCCGGATCAGCCTTGACTGCTCCGCCAGGGACCTTGTGATCGCCTGCCGGATCCACCAGGTCGAATAGGTACTGAAGCGGAACCCGAGCCGCGGGTCATATTTCTCCACGGCATGCAGCAGCCCCATATTGCCTTCCTGGATCAGGTCCGAGAAGGACGCGCCTCTTCCCTGATACTTCTTCGCGACGCTGAAAACCAGCTTCAGATTGGCGCGGATAAAGGTCTGGGAAGCGGAACCGGCCTGCGCCTGGATCTCCCGCAGCCTTTCTTCCGTCTGCTTCTCATCAAAAACAGTTTCGGGAAGGGCATCCTCGTCCGGCACGCATCCTTCCGGAGCCGCACAGGCATCCAGAAGCGCATGGTTCATCGCCTGCGGCATCAGACAGAGATCCAGGAACGCGTCAAACAGCGGACGGAACACTTTTTTCCATTCCGGATCCTGCGGCGGATTCAGGTTCATATAGGTATACAGCGCGAAATGCTCTTCCCGGGACTCGGCCGGAGAGATCGAGGCGGCATCCGTCAGCAGAACGCTCAGGTCCGCCTCCGGGGCAGGGGAGCCGGCCTTACGGTTGAAACGGCCAAGCAGACTGCGGTATTCATTCCGGAAAGCGGTAAATTCCCGCAGGATCTTCCGGGAGGTCTGACCATCGCCTTCTTCCAGATAACGGTCGGCTGCCCTTCCTGCCTGGATCAGCACGGCAAGGCGGAATTCGTCTTCGGCATGCAGGATCTCGATATCACCGATCTCCCGCAAATAAAGCAGCACGGGATCATCATGGTTTTCAACCATCGAATGGTCAAACGATGATCCGTCCTCTTCAAACGGTTCTTCCTGATAATCTTGTAATTCACGATCCGATTCGCTCATCCTGCCTTCCCATTCTTAAAATCGATCTTATTGATATTGTCAATGAGGATATCCAGCAGGCGCCTGCGTTCCAGTGTACGGTCCAGCATCGCCTCATACGTACGGATGTTTTCATCCCCGGCTTCACTGTCCTCGACCAGCGCCTGCAGTTCGGACTTGTCATATTCACATTTTTCCTGCCGCATAAAAGCCACCGACCGCAGGATCTCCTCATCCAGTTCGACCGTTTCCTGAAGCGGATCCGGTTTTTTATTCTTCAGCACGGAAAAGGCGTCCCGAACAGATTCCGGAACGTTCTTTTCGATAAACTGCCGGGTGTCGAGCTCCTCATCCTGATCCAGCGCCCTGAAGTACGTGCGGGCGATCTCATGGAGATCGGACTGTTCAAAGTCATTCGGACTGAGCGCTTCCAGACGGAAACGGCGCAGATGACGGTCGATCGCAGCCAGAGATCCCGGATTGTCATAGTAACGGTAAAGACAGCGGAGGATCTCATTTTCCTTGTTGTAAAAGCTGTCCTTCGGGTCAAAGACCATCGCGTCCGATCGGGTCTTCAGCCTCGGTTTTGCCGGAAACGCTCTTTTCTTTCCGCTTCCGGGGCTTGCGGTCTGCCCGGTATAGGTCAGCAGGGATTCATCGATATCCAGAAAACGGGCCAGCTGCTGGCGGTAGGTCTCCCGCTCAATGGCGTTCGGCACCTCACGGATCAGCGGCATGATCTGCGCCGCGATCTCGGACTTCGTTTTGGCGTCGTTCAGATCACGGTCTTTTGCGAGCGTTTCCATCATATGGATCACGATCGGCTTTGCCGAGGCGATGATCCCCCGCCAGGTTTCCGGATCCTCCAGTACGACTTCATCCGGGTCCAGGCCTTCCGGGATCGTGACGATCCGGATATCCACGTTCAGGCGGTTTTCCTGCCGGAGCAGCGTCTGGCTGTCACCCGGCGTATCGGCAAAGGACGCTTCGCGGATGATATCGATATCCTTGACCGCGGCATGATATCCCGCGGCATCACCGTCCAGCGCCAGGACGATGTGTTTGGTCTGCCGGGTCAGCTGTTTGGCCTGGAAGTCCGTCAGGGCGGTCCCCATCGGGCAGACCGTATTTTTAAAGCCCTCCTGATGCAGGACGATCACATCCATATAGCCTTCCACCAGGACGACCTGGTCATTCTCGCGGATCGCGGCACGGGCTTCATTGAGCGCGAACAGCGTCCTGCCCTTATCGAACAGCGCTGTCTGCGGAGAGTTCAGAAATTTCGGAGAATCATTCGGATCCAGGATCCGGGCCCCGAACGCGATCGGGTTCCCGCGGGAATCCGTGATCGGGATCATCACACGGTTCCGGAAGCGGTCGTAGATCCGCCCGTTCGGGATCACCTCGCCTTTATCATCCCGCTGCTCACTGACCACACCGGTGTCGATCAGCTCCTGCCGGGTATACCCCTTGGCCATCAGGTGCTGGATCAGCCCGTCCCAGGATGCCAGCGCATACCCGAGCCGGAATTTTTCGATCGTTTCGGGCTTCAGGCCGCGCTTCGCGGTCAGGAATTCCAGCGCGTTTTTACCGGCCGGATGCTGTGTCAGGTTATTGTGGAAATATTCGACCGCATCATTCATCAGGTCGTAGAGGCGCTTTTTTTCCTCCCGCGGTGCTTCATCCCCGCGGTTGTAAGGCGTCAGCTCGATCCCGGCACGCTTAGCCAGGGTCTCCAGTGCGGTCTGGAAATCGCAGCCGTCCCGTTTCATGATATAGCTGAAAACGTCCCCACCCTCGGCACACTGACCGAAACAGCGCCATGTTCCGGAATCCGGGAACACGACGAAAGAAGGGGTCCGGGTGTTCTCATGGAAGGGACAGAAGCCAATATAGTTTTTCCCGGTCCTGCGCAGCTTCACCGTCTCAGAGACGATATCGACGATATCGACCTGATTTTTAATGTCCTCGACAGTCGACATAGGCGTTCGCTTTCTCAGCCTTCCAGTTCTTCCCGGCAGTCCGCGATCTTCGTCCGAATCGCGTCGAGTGTTTCGAGCTGTTTCTGTCCTGTTTCGATGGAAGCGAGCACGAACCGTTCGAACGGACGGGTCGCTTCATTCATTTCACTGATCTGGTCTTCAACTTCCTGTGTGAATTCAGACTGCAGCGCGTTGACGAGTTTCGTTTCGATCTCTCCGATCTTCTCATCAAACTCCCGCTGGGCCTTTTTCTTGTAATAAGGCAGCACCAGAAAACCGGCCACGCCCACCCAGAATGCAGCGACAATGCCGAGGATGTCCGCAGCGACTGTCGTCGCGATCGCTGTCAGCGCGGCACCGATACCGATCGCACCGACTTCGATCGCCAGCCCGGCAGCCACCGCGTTCTGCGCGTGTTTCATGCCGATATCCATGGCGATATCCGACTCGATCTTTTCCATGATCGAATCGATCGAAGCCTGCATGCGCTTCAGCAGCTCGGCCCGCTTGTTCTGCGCCTCTTTCGGCAGGCTTGCACCCGGGAACTGGGAGTTGCGGTTCTCGATCTGCAGCCGGATCATCTGCACCATGCGCTGCTGCTGGGAGGAAAGCATTTCCACCAGTTCGGTCGTTTTCCGCTCCACCTCGATTGGCAGGTTCTGCAGCACGTTCTCCTGGAAAAGCAGGCGGTTCTTGTCCTTCTTCAGGATGTTCGGCAGGTTTTTGATGACGAACAGTTCCTCAAAATAGTCGTGCCCGCGCTCCCGGATCTCGGAGAAGATCGCGTGCAGCTCCTTCATGGAACGGGCGATCTCTTTGGTCATATCCCCGTGGTAAAGGTCGAGCTGTCCGCGGATCGCATCCGTGAGCTTGCGGTCCTCGTTGTAAAATTTCAGTTCATCGCTGATCCGGCTGGAAGCATCCGCTTCTACCTTGGAAGCGATCCCGAGCGCGGAAAGCATTTTCATGCTGAACCGCGCATGTTCATCCATCTTGTCCTGGATGAAGTGTTCCAGTCCGTCAAAACCGCTCTCCACCCACAGCTCCTGCGACATCTGCGAACGCGCTTTCTTCGCGAGCCGTGCCGAGAGCGGGATCACAGGCACCTCGCAGCCGAGGGCGGATTCGGCATTCTGCCTGACGAATTCAATGACCTGCTGCCGTTCTTCAGGCAACTCGATCAGGTCGATCTTATTCAGGATAATGACAGTCTTCTTGCCCCATTCCTTGATCCCCAGAATAAATTTCTTCTCGCTTTCGGAGAAGGGTCTGTCCGCCGAAGTCAGGAACAGGACCATATCCGCGCGGGGCAGAAAACGGCGCGTCAGCACCTCATGCTCCGTGATGACGGCATTTGTTCCGGGCGTATCCACAAAACTCAGGGATTCCAGCATATCCGCGGGCAGACGGACCAGCTGGCCCCACTTTTCGACCGGGGTAACGGACTCCGTTTCCCCCCAGCGGATCAGGTTGATCTGCGCGGTGGTCGGCGTAACGCCCTCCGCAAGTTTGTCCGTATTCAGCAGTGCATTGATAAACGAGCTTTTCCCCGCGTTGAATTCACCGACCACGACCACAAGAAAGCTGTCCTCAAGTGCCTGGAGCGTTTCCTTGAGCATATCCAGCTGTTCGGCCGGCGTGTTGACTGCCGAAGCGCAGGAAAGCAGCTCTGTGAGCACATCCCGGACCCTATTCGTCATTTCTTTCTGTTTTTTCGAGTAATTTACAAGCATCTTATCGGTTCCCTGCATTGGTTTTAAATCGGTGCAGTATGCACGCTTATCATTATATCAGGATTCGCAGCGCATATCGGAGGGGGAATATAAAAAATAAATCAGAAAGGGGACGAAACCTTCCATCCAAACAGCTCTCCTGCCCGCAGCGCATCCGGAAGGGCACCTTTTGCCGTGACCGCCCACGCAGGGGAGGAAAACTGCATACGTATAAAAAGAAGGCCGGGCGATAACGCCGGGCCTTCGGGATCACAAAGATGATGCTTTCCGCTGCTTATTCAGCCGCTTCCGGATCGTACGGTTTGATTGAGCCGACGAAATAGCCGGTCAGCGCGTTCAGCCCTTCATCGGAGACGGGGCCGATCGTGAGTTTGATGAACTGCTGCGGAGTGGTTGCGGGGATGTTGACCACCAGCATATCGCTGTTTGTGTCAACAAAAAGGATCGCGTTCAGACCATTCAAAACCGCAGTCACGCAGACAGATCTGCTGCTCCCGCCAGAATAACAAAGGAACCTGCGGAAATACCTTCGGGTCCAGCGATCCTAGCCGGATTTTTCCATTCCGCGTTTTTAAAATAAAAAATCCGCCGAAACTTCAAGCGGATAAAATTGATCCTGGCTAAGGGCTGCCCCCCTTTCGAGGGGCAGCCACTTTTTTATTCAAATTTCGCCGGAATCAGTCCTGCCAGGTTTACGGAGCGACAGTGCAGTTGGTGTTGTTGTGGTCGGAGTAAACCTTACCCTGGATATAGAAACCATAGTCAAGGAAGTTTACTGCGCCGGTGATCGCCAGATCACTGTTCATCTGATAGCCGTAGTCAGTGACTTTCGCGCGGCCGATGAGGACAACATCTTCGCCGGGGTTCAGTTCGATCTTGCCTTTTTCAGCTTCGGGCTGGGAAGAGAGGACCCACTTCCAGCTCATCGGGGTACCGCCGTTGACAGCGACCGCGACGTTGTTGAGATTGACAACTTCTTCCTGGATGCCGTCGTTCTTCAGGCGGACAGCCATGTAAGCGTACTTACCGCATTTCTGATAGAGACCCCAGAGGCCGCCGTCGTAGACACCGTAGGCGCCGGACGGATCGATCGGATCATCGGAATCCATTTCGAAGAAGGTCATGAAGGGTTTCAGAGGATCCATCACAACCATGCGGCTGACGATCGGGCACGGGAAGTCGACCGGTGCGAAAGCAGCGTAGTCGGTGCCTTCGAAGTCAACAGTGGCGTCGTAAGCGACCTGGGCTTCGCCTTCGCTCTTACCGACGAGGTAGGGCATACCGCCGACACGGAAGTTGAACGGGATGTTCTGTTCCGGGTAGGTCAGCAGGATGTTGCTGGAAAGGTTGTTGACAGTGATGTCGAAGCGGATGATCGCGTTCGAAGCCAGAGCAATACCCTTACCGAATTCGCAGTAGTCGGTGCGCGGAGCGCCGTTGTTGGTGTTGTAGACCGTGTATTTGCAGGTGTAGTCGGTGTAGCGTTCGTACTTCACTGCAGTTTCGGGATCTGCGCCTTCTTCAGCAGGTTCGGTTTCGACGGTGTAAGGAACCAGGATGTCAGCAGGGATGACATAGTTGGTCTTCGCGGCATAGCCGTCACCGTTCGTCACGGTTTCCTGAGCAAAGTTGCGGATAACAGCCTGGAAGCGGGCTTCACCGGTGTGCTGATCATACTTCGCGCGGACGCTGTAGACATTGGCCATATCGACTTCCGCGAGGGAATCCTGGCAGTAATCGCGTTTGGTGTTGGCAACAGTCGTACCGGAAACTTCAACTTCGTCCCAGTCCACATTCCAGAGGGCAGTGAAGTAGTTGGAGAATTTGATCGTCATTGCGACTTCGAGGCCTTCATCATCCTTGGTCAGAACTTCAGGATAGTAAAGGAAACCGGAGATCTTGGCTTCGCCCTTCTTGTTGAAGGTGATGACGTTGCAGTTGTCAGCGCCCTTGGTGCTGCATTTCTTGATCATGGCTTCATTGCCGTCGACAGTGGCGGTAATGTTGCGGATGTAAGCATGCTGTTCCGGACCGTATTTGTTCAGGCCTTCGTTGACAACGGTGCTGTAATCAGCGGTCGCATCGAATTCGACACGAGGCAGAGTCACCGTGAACGCGAGCAGGCCGTCGCCGCACGGATCGTAGGTGAATTCAACACCTTCGATGGTTGTGGTTTCGATCGGGGCCTTGGCGTTGTAGGGATCGCCGGGGAATTCAGACGGATAGGAACCGCCATCCGGGTTGGGGTTGGTCACCCACAGGAAATCGGAATCTGCATCCGCGAACATGTCCGGGAAGACCAGATCAAGATCAGAGAAGACTGTCAGGACAGTTTCTTCATCCCAGGTTTCATTGAAGTCTTGTGCGAAGACTCCTGCCGACAAGCTCAGGACCATAACCAGAGCAAACAAAATAGATAGGGTTTTCGTTTTCATGCTTTGACCTCATTTCTCAACGAAATTTGATGATTTGTATTTCCACCCCTGTTGAGGGGGCAGTTTAACTGATATTTGTGCAATATCAGTGCCAACATGGATAATTCTCCAAATGAATTTTTGACCAATTTTCACTTTGAGCTTTATCACTGCCTTTTAAGATTGCAAGAAACTTGCCAAAGAGAAAAAAATCAGGATTCAGGATTTAGGATTCAGGGGTCAGGGGGCCGGGGACAGGGAGCAGAAATCAGTGCCGCTGCGCGGCAGGTTTCGATGGCGGCGAGGTAAGACGGGCATCAGGGCAGAGACGCGAAGCGTCATATTAATTATTCCGAATTCCGCTTTCCGAATTCACATGCGCGGAGCGTTATCTTTAAAACGACGCGAAGCGTCACCTTGTTAACTTCACTCTGAACTCTGAACTCTTTCCTCTGTGCTCTGAATGCAGTCAGAGGTCAGACCTGTTAGAGATCTCTTTTCTCTCCAATGCGATATAATATAGATCATGAATAAAAGGCGGCTTTTTCTTTCTATATTGTATATACTCCTGTTCGTCACGGTTTTATCCGGCTGTCAGGTGATCAGCGTTTTTCAGTACACACCCGTCCCGCTGGAGACCCCGACGCCGAAACTCAGTCTGAACCAGGTCACCGATATCCCGACCCTTCCCGTGATCACCCCGACTTCAACGCCTCAGGCCGGGGAAACCGTCCGATATACGGATCCTTCTGACATCTTTCTGGCGGTAACGGAGGAAAAGCTTCCCGAAAAGGCCTATGATACGGTCGTGATCTTCGGCACCTTCGCCGGATTCGTCACATCCACCGATAACTGGGGCAACACCGTACAGACCGGCAGTTTCCGGATCACGCACCACTCCGGCACGGAATTCAGCATCAGCTGTGATGATTTCTGCTTTTACACCGACGCAATGAAAAACCTGATCCCGTCCACCTCGCTGAAAAACGGAAGCGAAGTCATCATCATCGGCGCAGCGGACGAGGCCGTGACCGATATCAACGCGGATCTGGTCGCCGTACATACGCTTGCGGAAAAAGTCCCGTCAGCCGGAGCCCCGGTCATGAGCGGGCTGCCTTCCGGCATGACCTACACCGAATTCCGTCTGGAAAGTTTTCCGGCCCTGAACCCGATCCGCATCAGCGGCGCTGCCCTGTCAGCCGAAACCGCTGTGCTCCCCACCGAAACCCCGGCGCAGAACGATCCCTACAGCGGCTACGGCTACAATGATTATTCCTACAACAATTACGGCTACGGATACGGTTACGGATACGGCTCCTACGGGCAGCCGACATCCACACCGAACCAGCCGCCCACGTCCACCCCGACTCCGGTAACCACGGATGCCCCGCAGCCGGCTGAGGCAGAAGACCTGAATGACCGTCTGGCCGCCCGGCTCAATCACACGCTGTCCAACCGCACCGCCTACTCCTACGGCGCTTACGGTGAACAGTATTCCGTCTATATCGCCTATGATGATGACCAGAACCGGGACCCGCGGCGTCCCAGCCGGGCGCAGATCAACGTTGAATCCAACGGCTACGACTTTACGGAATACTGGATCCCTTACGTTCAGAATCCCATGTTCTACAACTGGGGCATCGTCTGTTACGCCGGAGACTGGTACCTGCCGCTCCGCATGACGGTGGATATCGATCCCGACCCCGGAACGGTCGACCTGCTTTACGCGGACCGGACGATCTGCAGCCAGAAAAACTTTGACGAACAGCAGGGCTACCTGCGCAGCTTCGGCTTTTCCATTATCGACAGCAAGCTCTTTTATTTTTATCAGAAGGAAAGCGGTTACGGCATTTCGATCAACCGGCAGGATTACGACCTCGGCTTTGACGACATTCCCTTCGGTTACGTCGGGAACCTTTCGGAAATCGCCCCCTTCTACTCCGACGACCTGATCACCTTCTTCGGCCACAGAAACGGCGCCTGGTATTATGTGGAACTCGAGGCACCGGAGGAGCAATATTACTATTATTAAAGCCGGCAGCAGTCAGCCGGCAGCCGGCAGTTTCCGGCGCAATGAAAGGATATACTATATGGCCGTAAGAAATTTCAAGGATCTTATCGTTTGGCAGAAATCCATGGATCTGGCTGCAGCAGTTTATAAACTGATAAGAGAATTGCCCAGAGAAGAACTGTACACGCTTTCTGATCAGATGCGCAGGGCAGTCATCTCAATACCTTCAAATATTGCCGAAGGCCAGCAGCGAACTTCCGATAAAGAGTTCAAACATTTTTTATCTGTGGCAAAAGGGTCTCTTGGTGAAATTGAAACCCAGCTTTTACTCTGTGTAAGACTGGAATACCTCACATCAGAACAAATTAAACAGCCATTGGAGCTGTGTACGGAAACCGGAAAAATGCTGAATGGTCTTATCAACAACATCCAACTAAACAGCGGCAGCCATTGACCAACTGCCGGCTGCCAGCTGCCTGCTGCCGGCTTAGAAAGAATAAATATGAATAATCCTGAAATATCCGTCATCATCCCCTTCCTCAATGAGGAGGAGAATCTGCCGCTGATCACGGCGGCGCTGGAGGAATATCTGCCGACGCTGGACGTTCCCGTGGAAGTCGTATTTGTCGACGACGGGAGCACGGACGGCTCCTGCGCGTGGCTGCGTCAGGCAGAGTTTAAAAACTTCAGCGCAAAACTGGTGCGATTTTCCCGCAACTTCGGTTCCCATCCGGCCGTCCGGGCCGGCTTCCGGGAGGCCTCCGCGCCCAACTGTGTCTGGCTCGGGGCAGACCTGCAGGAGCCGCTTGAGATCATCGGGGAAGGCTATAAGCGCATCCGGGAGGGGTATGACCTCGTACTGGTGCAGAAGAACCAGGTCAAAGTCTCCAAAAGTGAGGAGACCTTCTCACGCCTGTATTCGGCAATGATCCGCAAATGGGCCATTCCGGGCTACCCGGAAAAAGGCGTCAACACGATCTTTTTCAACGAAAAGGTCAAAAACGCGCTCAATGCCAATCCTGAGCTGAATTCTTCGGTCGTTCTCCAGGTCATCTCGCTCGGCTTCAAACAGACCATTTTGAACATGAACTACCGGGAGCGGGAACACGGGAGCTCCAAATGGACGCTCGGAAAGAAAGTCAAGCTGCTGATCGACTCCTTCTGCTCCTTCTCCTTCTTCCCGATCCGGATGGTCTCCGTACTCGGCTTTGCGTTCGCTTTTATCGGAGCGCTGATCGCGCTGGACCTGATCATCGTCAAACTCTTCAATATCCGCCCCGTGACCCTGGGCTGGCCGTCCCTGATCAGCGTTCTGATGATCGGGTTCGGGATCACGAACATCTCACTCGGGATCATCGCGGAATATCTCTGGCGCGCTTTTGACGCCGCGCGGGCGCGTCCGCCCTTCATTATCGACACCGTTGAATCGCTTACCCCGCAGTCCGGGGACGGGAAACAGGTGCCGTAAACGGCCGGTCCGGAGCACAGCCCGCACTTTAAATTCTATAAATATACACAGGGAGTGAACTACAGCTTATGATCAACATTGTACAGATCGGTTACGGTTACTGGGGAACGAACGTCGCGCGCAACATCATGCAGTCCAAAGCAGTGAACATGACCGCATTGTCCGACGCCTCGCAGGCAAGGCTGGACGCAGCGAAAGCAGTCTACGGCCCCGCCATCCCGGATTATACGACCGATTATGAAAAATATCTGAACGATCCTAAAGTCGACGCCTTCGCGCTGGTCATCCAGACCGAACCTTCCTTTGAGATCGCCAAACGCATCCTCAAAGCCGGGAAACACCTCTTCATCGAAAAGCCGATGGCCTCAAACACCGCCCGGGCCGAAGAGCTCAACCGCCTCGCCCATGAAAACGGAGCCGTCCTTCACGTGGACCACATCATGATCTTTCACCCGATCATCCGCTACATCAAAAAAATGTATGACGAGGGACAGCTGGGCGATCTGATCTACTTCGATATTTCCCGGATGAACCTCGGCCCGATCCGCAGGGATGTCAACGCCATGCTGGACCTGGCCGTCCACGATCTGGCGGTCATCGACTATATCTCCGGCGGGAAAGAACCGTACCATGTGGAAGCCATCGGCGAGACCCATTACGGCAGCCAGGAGACCCTGACCTACCTGACCCTGAAATACGACGGGTTCCTCGCCCACATCAAATCCAGCTGGATCTCACCGATCAAAGAACGCCGGACCATGATCGGCGGGACAAAGAAAATGGTCATCTTCGACGATATGAAAACCATGGACAAACTCACCATCTTTGACCAGGGCATCATTGAAACCGGCGAAGAATACGGCCCGTACGAATTCAAAGCCCGGTCCGGCGACATCACCATCCCCTACATCCCGCAGGAGGATGCGCTCCGCAACTCCATCGAACATTTCGCCGGCTGCATCGAAAACCACTGTGAATCCCTCGCCAACGGAGAACAGGGCATCAAGGTCATCCGGATCCTCGACCAGGCAAAAGAACGCCTCGCGGAAAGCTAGCTGCCAGCTTCCGGTTACCGGTTACCGGAAGTAAGATGTTTCTTAGTTTCAGATAATTTTGGAGTATACAATGGCCGGATATCATTTTAAAGATTTGGTCGTTTGGCAGAAAGCAATTGAATTGGTTGTCGACATATACCGCATAACCGAATATTTGCCCAGAGAAGAGTTATATTCTCTTTCCGATCAGATTCGGAGAGCTGCAGTTTCGGTTCCTTCTAATATTGCAGAAGGTCAGCAAAGAGGTTCTGCTAAAGAGTTTGGCCGTTTTCTTTCCATCGCAAAAGGATCACTCGGAGAACTCGAGACGCAGCTGATCATTTGTGAAAAACTGAAATATCTGAATCATGAACAAACAGAGCCGTTATTCATCAAAATAAACGAAACCGGCAGAATGCTGAACGGACTGATCAATCGCATTCAGACGAAAGCCGGAGACTGAACCAACTGGTAACCGGCAGCTGGCAGCCGGCAGCTGAAAGGAAAACAATGAAACGCAACGTACCAATCATGAAACCTTACTTTGACGAAGCGGAGGCGAAGGCTGCCGCGGAGGCGCTGGCCTCCGGATGGGTGGCCCAGGGTCCCCGTGTCGCCGAATTCGAAAAACTCGTCGCCGCCCATGAAGGCATCGCCTTCGGCGTCGCCACGACCAACTGCACCACCGCACTGCACCTGCTGATGGTGGGAATGGGATTCGGGCCCGGACAGGATGTGATCGTCCCGTCCTTCACCTTTGTCGCTACCGGAAACGCCGTGGAATACACCGGCGCGTCGGCTATCCTCGCGGACGTCGATCCGCGGACCTTCAACATCAACGTCTCGGAGCTGGATGACTTCGTCCGCGAGCGCTATACCGAAAAAGACGGCGCCTGGATCAGCCGGAAAACCGGGAACCGCCTGAGCGGGATCGTCCCGGTCAACGAATTCGGCCTGTGCGCCGATATCCCGGCGGTCAACGCGTTCGCCGCGCGGTACGGACTGAAAGTCATCGAAGACTCCGCCTGCGCGCTGGGGGCCAAAATCGGCGAAACCCACCAGGGCTGCTTCGGCAACCCTTCGGCCGTCAGCTTTCATCCCCGCAAATCCATCTCCACCGGGGAAGGCGGCATGGCGCTGATCAACGATCCGGCACTGGCCGAACATGTCCGCCAGCTGCGCTCCCACGCCGCCTCCGTCTCGGAAGTCCAGCGCAACGCCGGAAAAGGCTATCTGCTGCCGGAATACAACGAACTCGGCTTCAACTACCGCATGACCGACATCCAGGGTGCCATCGGCTGCGCCCAGATGAAAAAGCTGGACTACATCACCGAACGGCGCACGGAACTGGCGCACCGCTATGACCGCCTGCTCCCCGAAGCCGTGCCATGGGTCCGCACGCCGTATGTCCCGGATGGTTATACGCACATCTATCAGACCTACTGCACCATGGTGATCCCCGAAGCGATCGGCTGCGGCAGTGTCGATGAAGCCAATGCCTTCCGCAATGAGTGGATGGACCGCCTGGAGCAGAACGGGATCGCGACCCGCCAGGGGACCCATGCCCTGCATACGCTCGGCTATTACGTGAAAAAATACGGGTACCGGCACGAGGACCTGCCGGGCGCTTACGCCTGTGACCGGCTGAGCCTTGCCATTCCGCTCTTTGTGGAGATGACAGAGGAAGATCAGGACTACGTGATCGAACAGATGGCCTCCATCTGCAAAGACCTGCTGAAACGGAAATGATTTGCCCGGACAGCCGTCCGTTTTCACGCTTGTTTCTGATAATGACATATGTTATACTTGGGTAACAGATAACCGCCGCGTATTGCTGAAAACTTCTCTGATTGCCGTACACACAGCGATGAGAGATCATATAGTGGAATAGGAGAAAAGGTTATGTCCGGAAAAATGAAAATGCTGCTCTTGCTGCTGGCAGTGCTCTGCACTGTCTGCTCGGTCTGTTCCGCGGATGACCACTGGACCAACGTAAAGAACGCCGGTGTCATCCGTCTGGGTGTCGCATCCGATTACGTTCCCTTCGTTTACACGGAAGGGACCACGCTGGACGGTCTGGATATCGCCCTGGTGAAAGAAATGGCCGCCAGGCTCGGTCTGAGCGTTGAACCGGTCGACATCGCCTTTGACGGTCTTGTCGACGCGGCCGTTATCGGGCAGATCGACCTGATCGGCGGCGCTTTTGCGATCACCGAAGAACGCAGCGCGGTTCTGGATTACACCAATGCCTACTACAAAGCCGGCGGCATCCTGATCGCGCGGGACGGCGTGACCGTCAATGAGGATACGATCAAAACCCTCAAACTCGGCGTACAGAAAGGCACCAGCTTTGAACAGTGGATCGCCTCCAACCTGCTGATGGGCGGCAAGATCTCCCCGCTCAACGTCTATTCCTACAATAAGACCGCCGACACCATCAGCGCGCTTCTCGCCGGAAAGATCGACATCGCCCTGCTGGATGAAGACGTATGGAACGCGCAGTACAGGAACCAGAGCGGTCTGACCGCCGTACAGAACCGGGTCTTTGACGAAAAATTTGCCTTCGCGGCAGTCAAGGGCTCAACACTGATCCCGGAGCTGAACACCGTCATGCGCGAAATGTTCAAAGACGGCACCGCGCAGAAAATCGCGGACACCTATTTTGCCAAAGATTTCTCCGGCATGATCGCTCCGTCCATCACCCGCCCGAGCCAGGCTGAAAACCCGGATTATCCGGAAGAACCGGCCGACATGGTCATCTCCCGCGAAATCACCATCGAAGAAACAGCGGACTTTATCGCTTCAAACACCCCCGGCTGCCGCAACGGTATGATGTTCGTCTCCGACGTGAGCCTGCCGGACCGCACCATCCTGCTGCCGGGCATGCCCGCGGTGAAAACCTGGAACATCAAAAACACCGGTACCTGCACCTGGGATTCGACCTACACCTTCAACTACGTCAAGGGCTCCGTTCTCGGGCCTACCAGCGTAAAGATCGGCAAACTGGTCGCTCCGGGCGAAAGCTATCAGGTCTCCGTGGACCTGACGACCCCGGCCGCAGACGGTGAATATACGGCGTGGTGGCAGATGCGCGGCACCGAAGGCACCGCTTTCGGCCAGACCATCTGGTACGACATCCAGGTCAGCGCATCCTCCGGCTCCTCGGACCAGAAAGTCCAGAAGGGCGCCCCGAAGATCCTGAAATGGGCTCCGGACTTTTACTCCACCGACAAGGGAAAATGCCCGAAGGTCTATTACGAAGTCACCAACGCCTATCAGGTCGAGTTTTACATCAACGATAAATTCTTCGCCTCCAGCAAGAACCTCACCGGATACACCTCGCTGTGCTCTCCGAAGAAGATGGGCGTCTACACCTTCGCCATCCGCGCCGTGGGTGAGACCGCGGTCAGCACCGCGTTCCAGTTCATCGACGAGACCCATTATCCGGACCCGATGCTCGGTGTAAACGCGGACTTCCCGCACCCGACCCTGCCCGAACGGCACTGAAAACACCCCGTCACCAATAATCCAAAGATCCGCCGCGGTCAGCGCGGCGGATCTTTTTATTGTATCAGTGAAAACCACCTATTTAGCAGTCGGAGCCGAGGAGCCTTAGCTGAAGGCAGGCATATCTCAACATGCCGTTGAGTTCAATATCTAAAACAAATCTGTCGTCCCTGACATAATAACGGGGCAAAGCTCCTGCTTAGAATATGAATCTGGCGAAACCCATAACACCGCAAAGCAGGGGGCAGAGCTTCTGCATCGCATCATGAGGGTTATAGTCACAGCCAATCCCACACGGAGCAGGTTTCTCACCTCCAATTGCCGTAAACACAACAAAGCGAGCTCTTATATAAGATTATCCCCATTTTATGACAGCCTCTTTTTTTCTTTATTGTCGGCGCTTTTTATTTATTCGTGACGCCCCTTTTAGTAGCATAATTCAAGAATAAATACACCAAATTTTATAATCACAGGTATACTTATTTTTGTAAAATCAATGATAATTTATAACTTATTGTAATAGTTATTGAAGATAGAGGGAAATATGAAATGTCCATATTGTGGAGCTGAAACAAACGGAAATGTTTGTTCTCATTGTGGCAGTGAATTACCTGAAAATAAAACTCAGTCCTCCTCAAACACAAATTATGGCGGAACAGCAGTTGTGTGTCCCAATTGTGGCAGCAACAAAATGAAGTTTAAAAGAGAAAAAATCGGTAGTTATAAACAAGCAAGCGGCTTTCATGGAAAAGGATACAGTTCAGGTACCACACAAAGAAATTATGCATATCGTACTGTAGCAGTGTGTCAAAATTGTGGCGCGACTTGGGAATTGAATTATGAAAATAATAAAAATAATGAGAAAAAACACGGTTGCATATGGTGGGCATTGATAATTCTTTTTTTCCCAATATCATTACCAATTTTATTTATTACAACTAATAAAATAAAACTAAATAAGTTTATTCGTATTATTTTTGTAATTGCATTATATGTCATATTAATAAAATCAGTTAACAAAGCAATGTCAACAGAACCGTCTCCCGTCGTAAGTCAAGATATAGTTGTTACATCAACATATGTTATAGATCCAACATTATCTCACAATAACGAAGAAATCGAAATTATTTCACCAACTACAAACTCTGAATTGATTACTGATCAAGAAACGAATGAAAATTTACTTTTGACTGCAGCCCCCAACCCACAGAATACTGATTCAGAATCAACAGAAGTAACAACTGATAACAATTTTGAAGCTAATAACAAAACAAATGAAATTACCCCAATTATCATTGCAACATCAACTGAAAACCCAATTGATACTGACGATGAAAATAGAATAATCAATAATCCAAATGATGTCGGAACTTTATTGAGAACAACCCCCTCAACATCAGGTGATATTATGATGGCTTTAGAAAATGGAAGTCCTGTAAAGTTGCTTTATCAAGAGAGAATTGCAGATGGTTATGTTTGGACAAACATTCAAACTGATTCAGGACTAGTTGGGTGGATTATAAGGGATCATGTTGAAAACAAATAAAATCAAAAAATGAGTTCTGGTTACTGATAGAACTAAAAATAACAATGTAGAAACTCCCGAACATAGCAAAAACCATCGGCTCATCCGTTGGTCCGGATTATTACAAAGCGGAAAAGCCCTGAAAAGGCAGCACCAGCTCAGACAAAAACGTATGTCAGGGAGAGCGGCACCAGATCGTATGAAGAGACATATCCATGAATTCAGCGATCCGTAAGCCATCGAGCCTGAACAGAAAGCACCTGATACAGGTACACCAGACTTGGCATACCTGTATTAGGTGCTTCTGTACTTTATTTTGGTCCAAGGGGCAAAATAC
>CADBKS010000009.1 GCA_902795255.1 uncultured Chloroflexota bacterium | reverse complement strand
TCGGCATTGTTCAGCAGGATGTATATCTTTTCTCCGGCGATGTACTGGAAAATATCCGCTACGGCCGTCCGGATGCCACGGATGAGGAGATCATTTATGCCGCCAAACGGGCCAATGCCCATGAGTTTATCATGGAACTTCCGGACGGTTATCATACCGATATCGGTCAGCGCGGTGTGAAGCTTTCCGGAGGGCAGAAGCAGCGTTTGTCCATTGCCCGTGTTTTCCTGAAGAACCCGCCGATCCTGATCTTTGATGAGGCGACTTCTTCCCTGGACAACAGGAGCGAAAAAGTCGTCCAGCGTTCGCTGGAGGAACTGGCGAAAGACCGGACGACGCTGGTGATCGCTCACCGCCTTTCGACGATCCGGATGGCGAAACGGATCCTTGTCCTTTCCGAGGACGGCATCACGGAAGAAGGCACGCATGACGAACTGATGGCCCAAAACGGCACCTATGCCATGCTGTACCGGCTCCAGTTTCCCGAAGAGCTTGAGTAGGAATCAAAACAGGAGATCCTTCCCATGATGAGCAGGACGCACCTCAGTATCGGAATCGCCGCGTCGCTTGCGCTTGCGCCGGCGACTCCGGAGGGGCTGCGTTTTGCCCTGATCGGCGGTTCGCTGGGCAGCATGATCTGTGATATCGACCGCAGCTCTGAGGGTTCGGTACGCGATAAAAGGGTCGGATGGCTGATCGCCGGGATCATTTCTGCCGCTGCCTGGCTGCGGGAAACGGTATTTGCCGGTACCGGGGATACATACCGTGAACTGCTCTCCGATCCATGGCGTCTGGTTTGTGTCGCCATGCTGGTCGGGCTGCTGCTGTTCGCGATCAACGGTGCACACAGAGGCTTTTCCCATTCGCTGCTGATGTTTTTTGCCACATCCTTTTTTGTGTTCTGCATCAGCCGCAGAACATCGCTCTTTTACGCAGCGGCTTTTCTGACCCATCTTCTTCTGGATGTGCTCAACAAGCGTCCGGTGCGGCTGCTCTATCCGATGCGGAAGGGCTTCTGCCTGGACTGGTTCTACTGTGACGGACTTGCGAACCGGATCCTGATGCTGCTCGGCACAGGAGCGTCCGCGGCTCTGCTTTTCTGTAAGTTCGGGATCCGCCCGGAAAACTTTCTGTAAAAACGAAACGCCCCTGACGGCGTATGATGTTATAATTTAACAATTCAGAACCGCTGTTGATTCAGGAATTTTTTTTGTTCGCATGGAAGAGATTCCCGAGTTAATAAATCTAACGGTATTCTGATCAGAATGAGGCTGCAATGGCACCAAACCCAAATTATGAAATACCGGAACATTTCGCGCACAGGATCGGTCTGAAGTTCAATGATTACATGCTCCTGTGCCGTGCGCTGACGCACAGTTCTTTCCTGAATGAACATCCCGATGCGATCGAAGACAATGAGCGTCTCGAATTTCTCGGGGATGCCGTGCTTGATTTTATGATCGGGGCATGGCTTTACAACAAGTTTCCCGAAATGAAGGAAGGCCAGCTCTCAAAATACCGGTCAGCGCTGGTTCAGACGACGACGCTGGCGGAATTCGCCCGCAGGATCGACCTCGGGCAGGCACTCCGGCTCGGCCGCGGTGAATATCTGGCGAGCGGAAAGTCCAAGACAGCGCTGCTCTGCGATGCGTTTGAGGCACTGGTCGGTGCGCTCTACCTGGATCAGGGCTTAGAGGCGGTCCGCGCGTTCGTGATGCCGTTCATGGAAGGCGCAATCGATGATATCATCATCCATCATAAGGATGATGACGCAAAAAGCCGGCTGCAGGAGATCCTCCAGTCGAAGAATATGCCCGTTCCGCATTATGAGGTCGTCCGTGAGATCGGCCCGGATCATTCGAAGATCTATGAGATGGAAGTTCGGATCGGCGATAACCGTCTGGGCATCGGACAGGGTTCCAGCAAACAAAACGCCGCCAAGCAGGCTGCACAGAATGCGCTGGAAAACCTCGGATATGAGATCTACGGACAGGAACCTGATAAATAAGACGTCATGCCCCCGCGAATGAAGTCCATTGAACTCCAGGGATATAAGACCTTTGCAAATAAGGTCTTTTTTGAATTCCCGCTTCCTATCACAGCGATCGTCGGGCCGAACGGTTCGGGAAAATCCAATATTTCGGATGCGATCCGCTGGGTGCTCGGGGAGCAGTCCTATACGGCGCTTCGCGGACATCGGACCACGGACATGATCTTCTCCGGTTCGGACAAAAAAGCCCGGGCCAATATGGCTTCGGCTACGATCACCTTTGACAATGCCGACCACTGGCTCCCCGTGGATTATGAGGAGGTCGCGGTCACCCGAAGGGCTTACCGTGACGGGCAGAATGAATACCTGATCAACGGTCAGAAAGTGCGGCTGAAGGATGTGAACGAACTTCTGGCCCGTTCCGGCCTGTCCGAACGGACGTATACGATCATCGGGCAGGGGCTGATCGATAATGCACTTTCGGCAAAGCCGGAGGAAAGGCGCCGTTTTTTTGAGGAAGCGGCCGGGATCGGTCTGTTCCGCTCACGACGTGAAGAGGCTTTGGTGAGGCTGAAGGAAACTTCCCGCAATCTTGAACGGGTGACCGACATCTTGAGTGAACTGGAGCCGCGGGTCCACAGCCTGGAGCGGCAGGCAAAACGTGCGGCTGAATACGGCCATGTGACCGATGAGCTGAAAGCGCTTCTGAGGGAATGGTACGGATATCACTGGCACCATGCGCAGCAGGATCTGCTGGTCGTTCGGGAACGCTATGCCCAGCAGGAAAAACGCACCGCAGAGGTGCGAGAGGCTTTTGAGAAGCTCGACAAAGATCTGCACAAAAAGCAGGACGAGATCCGTGATCTCCGCCTTCAGCTTTCAGATGTACACAATAAGGCATCCGAAGTACACCGCAGGATCGAACAGTTTACCCGCGATAACGCGATCCTTGAAGAACGGCGGAACGCCGTGGAATCACAGGCCCGTGCATACGGGGATGAAGCCCTGGCACTGAACGAAGAATTGGCCGTGATCGAAGCGCGCGGGAAAGAACTGGCAGATACACTTTCCGGTCTTCAGGAAGAGGAGCGGGAGGCTTCCGAACAAAAAGAAAAATACACTGCCGAGCTGAATGCAGGAATGAAAGAGCTGAACACACTCCGTGCGGAGCTTCGCGGGAAGCGTGATGAACAGGAAAAAACGGAGTCCCGTCTGATCCGGCTGAAGGCCCGCCATGACGAGCTGCAGGAAAGGACACAGAAGCTTGAGGAGTCTCTTTCCGGACTGGAGCTCACGCTGGAACGAATGGAAAACGGACTGCGGTCCTTTCAGCGGGACAATGAAAAGTTTTATACACTCCACCGCGAAAATGAGGAAAAGGCTGTTTCGCTGGCCGGGCAGATCAGAGAAATTGAGGGCAATCTGTCGGTACAGGAAAATGACCTGCGGCAGCTTCGTTCGGAAAAGAACAATACGGATGCGGAACTTTCCCGTGTTTCCGCCCGGCTGGATGTTCTGAAAGACGCAGAGAAACATTTTACCGGGATGAACCGCGGGGCCCAGTTCATAGCCCAGAGCGCGGAGAAAGGTATGCTGCGCGGTCCGGTCCGTTCACTGCAGAGCTGCATGGTGGTGCCGAAAGATTTTGAGACGGCGGCTGCCGCTGTGCTTGGGGATGAACTGGACGCTGTCCTTCTGGATACCGCCGAATGGATCCGGACGATGGAACTGCTCGGAAGGGCCCAGAGCGGACGCGCAGTGATCCTGCCCGAGCAGGCGGAAACCGGTACTGACCGCACGGTGGAAGCAGCAGAAATTTCCGGTTTGACGCCCGTGAGTTCACTGATCAGTTTTTCGGGAGATGCCGGCGAGGTCCTCAGGCAGGTCCTTGACGGAGCTTATTACGTGAAGACCCGTGAGGAGGCGATGCGGCTCCGGCCGCAGCTGCGCGGCAGGCAGCGCATCGTAACGGAAGCGGGAGACCTCTTCCGGGCGGATGGCTCTGTTGTTTCAGGCAGTGAAGGGCGTCAAAAACTGCTCTCTCGGACGCGGGAGATCCGTGAACTTGAGGAAGAACGGAAGCAGATCGCGGAACGCTCCGAGTCTTTTGACACCCGGATCCGGGATGCCGAAAAGGAGATCGCTTCCCGCAGGGAACAGTTGAAAACCAGACAGACGGACCGTACCGGACTTCAGAATACGCTGACGGAGCTGCAGAAAAAACTGAATCAGCTGGCAGTCGAGAAGGAAAAGATGACCCAGGCAGCCGTCTATCAGCGGCAGCGCCTGAACGATGCGAAAAACCAGATCGGTCTGAACGGAAAACAGATCAGTGAGATCAGTGCCCAGGTCGATGATCTGGACGGACTCAGGGAAAAGATCCGTTCGGAAGTTCGTTCCCTTCAGGATCAGATCAATAAGATCCAGCTGAATGAACTGCAGGATCAGGTACAGCACTGGAATGTGAACTGCGCTGTTCTGCGCAAATCGGTCACGGACGCGGAAAACAGGATCCGGGAGAATAAGGCGGAAAAGGATAAAAATGCGGAAAAACAGTCCCGGCTTGCCGAACGGTCCGCGCAGGGAGTAAAGAACATTGCGGAGCTGGACCGGCAGATCGGGGTGCTGAAAACGCAGACCGATGAGGCGAACCGGCAGGCCGCGCTGATCGATGAGGAGACGGCTCCGGTTGAAGCGGCTTTAAAGGCTGCCGAAGAAAATCTCAGCGCGGAACAGCAGACCTTTCAGGAAAGACAGCAGACCGTTGTTCTGGCGGAACGGATGCTGGCTCAGGCCCAGCTGGAGATGACCCGGCATGATGACAGGCTGGAAACGCTGAAAAAGCGGGTCGAGGACGATCTGGGGATGGTCAATTTCATCTATGAACAGAAGATCGAAGGCCAGAACACGCTCCCGATCGGGGAGATGGCTGCCGAACTGCCGGTCGTGGAGATCCTGAGCGAGAATCTGGAAGAGCAGATCCAGCGTCTGAAAAATCACCTGCGCCGGATGGGGGCGGTCAATCCGGATGCCATCACGGAATTTCAGGAGTCATCGGAACGCTATAACTTTCTGAGCGTGCAGATGGCTGATCTGAAAAAAGCGGACGCTGACCTGCGGCAGGTCATTTCCGAGCTGGATCACATGATGGAAAACGCTTTTCTTTCCACTTTCGACAAAGTGCAGGCGGAATTTAAGCAGATGTTCGTCCGGCTGTTCGGAGGGGGAAGCGCAAAACTGATGCTGACGGATCCGGGGGATGTAAACGGCTCCGGGATCGAGATCGAGGCGAAACTTCCCGGACACCGGGAGCAGGAGCTCTCCCTGCTTTCAGGCGGTGAGCGGAGCCTGACTTCTGTCGCGCTGATCTTCTCGCTACTGCGGGTCAGCCCGACCCCGTTTTGTGTACTGGATGAGGTGGATGCGGCACTGGACGAGGCAAACGTCGGGCGTTTCTGCGATTTGCTGAAAGAACTCGGGAATGAGACCCAGTTCCTGGTGATCACGCATAACCGCAATACGGTTGAGGCCTCGAATGTGATTTACGGGATCACCATGGCTGCAGATTCCACTTCCCAGGTCGTGAGCCTGAAACTGGATGAGATCCGGGCTGATATTCTGAAATAAAGCGCTGACTGTTGCGGTCAGCGCTGAAGGATGTCTTCCTGTTTTTCTTTGGGCGGATTGTAAGTGCGCCAGATTTCGCGTAAGCTTCCCATAATGGGTACAGCCAGGATCATCCCCCAGAAACCGAACAGGACCGAGAAGAGCGTCATCCCGATGATGACTGCCAGCGGATGCAGGTCCATTTTCTTCCCGATGATCAGCGGGCTGATCAGCCAGTTCTGCAGCAACTGGATCAGGATCACACATGCAACGGTGAGGATCAGGAACTGCCAGTTGGCCATCTCAAATCTGGATGAACCGAAGGCCAGTGCCAGAATCCCGGAAATGACGCCTGAGATGACCGGTCCGATGTTCGGCACAGCCTCACAGACCGCGGCTGCGATCGCGTTCGCAAGCGGGAAACGCAGCCCGGTGAGCGATCCGGTTCCCCAGGTCAGCAGGAACACAAACAGTGTGATCAGAAACTGACCCACCAGATAGTTTTTCCAGATATTCAGGATTCGTTTTAAAAGCATATAAGGTGCAGCCTTTTTTCAGTAAAGTCCCGCGAAGACACCTGCGAATAAAACGGTTATGATCCCGGCAATGACGATCGAGAGCGAACTGATCGCTCCTTCGACTTCCCCGATCTGCATAGCCTTTGAGGTCCCGACGGCGTGGGCTGCCGTACCGATGGCAGCTCCCTTCGCAATTCTACTGCGTATTCCGGTGATTTTAAGAATACCTTCGCAGAGAATATGACCGAGTATTCCGGTCAGGATGATCGAGGCTGCCGTGATCGGGACGTAACCTCCCAGTTCTTCAGAAACACCCATGCCGATGGCAGTCGTGATGGACTTCGGCAGGAAAGTGACGAACTCCGCTTTTGTAAATCCGAAAAGTTTCGCCAGCAGAAAGACGGAGATCATGCCGGACAGGGAGCCGGCCAGAATGCCGGTGATGATCGCGGCGAAATTCCGCTTAAGTTTTTCGATCTGCCGGTAGAGCGGGATCGCCAGACAGACTGTTGCCGGCGTCAGCAGGACGGTGAGAAACCGCGCGCTGCTGTTATAGGCAGCATAATCGATATGAAACCCGATTAGGATACCGAGTGTCAGGACGGCCGCGATCAGGAGCGGATTGGCCAGCGGTGATTTTGTGCGTTTGCTGACAGTTACGCCCAGTATGTAAGCCAGCATGCTCAGAACGACGCCGAAACAGGAGGATGTGCTCAGAAATTCATTCATGATCCGGATCGTCCTTTTTCAGTAAAGCCTGGGTTACTTTTCCGCTGACTATCATAACGATAACTGTCGTCAGCAGGATCAGCAGCATGTATTGCAGCCATTTTGAACGGATCCGGTCCCATACTTCGATCACGCCGGCAATCGACGGAATGAAGAGCATGGGCATAATGGCGATCAGAAAATCACCGGTTTCCCGGACCTGATCGACCTTGATGATGCCCCTCATCAGTCCGGCAAACAGGATCACGATGCCGTAAATGCTTGCGGGGATGGGGAAAGGAATGATATGATGCAGGATCTCACCCGCAAAGGAGATCCCGAAAATGATCGCGGTCTGTTTGATATATTTCATACGGAAAAACTCCGCCCTGTCACTTGCTGCTTCCGGCAGTCTGTGACAGGGCCTTTTTGTCAGATTTCGCTGCGTCTTCCGGATAACTGCCTGAAGCGCAGCGGATGCGGCCGGATCAGAAGAACCAGAAGAGGCGTTTTTTTACCGGCTGTTCCGGCGGATCGACCTCAATGATGTGCCAGCCGACCGCGTTGTAAACGGTCGTATTCCCGTATCGGATGGATCGCGGCAGCCGGTTCCCATAGCTCGGATGGACATGGCCGTGGACAAAATATTTCGGCTGATATTTGTCCATCAGCGGGACAAAGGCCTGAAACCCGTGATGTGCGTTGTCCTCAGCGTCGCCGTATCCGCGCGGGGGAGCATGTGAAATGATGATGTCCACACCCCCGTATTGGCGGATCTTCCACTCCGTTTTCCGGACCCTGGACTTCATTTCATCGTCGGTATACTGATATACTCCCAGGTTATAGCGCATGCACCCGCCGAAACCGGCGATCCGCAGCCCCTTGAACTCCACAACACTGCAGTCTATGTTTTCACAGCCTTCCGGCGGAAAATTGATATAGCCTTTGTCATGGTTCCCGGGAACATAATACAGCGGGACGTTCTCCATGGTCACCAGAAATTCGAGGTATTCCTGTTTGAGGTCGCCGCATGCCAGGATCATATCGAGCCCGGCAAGTCTCCCCGGTTTATAATAATCCCACAGATACGGGGCTTCTTCATCAGCGACCAGCAGGATCTTCATTCGTTCTGTTCTTCCGTTTCAGGCGGGATCGTTTCCCGGTATACACCGAGCAGGCGGACCAGGTTCCGTGACTGCGGGATGAGTGCGTCAAACGGCGGGATCTCTCCGTCGATATTATCGCACAGCCAGTCGATCTTCATCAGCTCTTCGGAGGTAAAACGGCGGGTCCCGTCATTGATGATCTCTCCGTTCTGCGCGCGGATCGGGCAGGCAAAGGGGTCCAGTGTTCCGCTGATGATCCCGGTTTCGAGATACTGTGCCAGCATCTTCATCCCGTCCGGCAGGTCTTCCGCAAGTTCAACGTTGACCAGACCGCTGCTGAGCCCCCACCAGTCATTGACGGCACTGTCATTTTCACGCAGCGAGTCGATCCCGCCGTTGAGAAGCGTCCGGACCGTTTTTTCGTAGTAAATCCCCCAGTTCCAGCGCGGGGCTGCCAGCGCCTGGATTTTACCGTCAGGCCGGAACATATACGTCCCGGCTGCCCAGCGCAGGCCAACGTTGGAACCGCCGGTGTCCCGGTTGGAGATCACAGTGATGCCTTCGTCAATGAACTCCTGTTCCGGACTTCCGGGGAGGCAGGTCCATTTCAGGCTGACGCGTGCTCTCGGATTGGTCAGACGGACGCCGAGCGCGAACGCGTTGATGCCGGCGGGGATCCCCATGATCGGGTAACTGGCCGCGTAGCCGATGCGGTCTTCATTGGCCATGGCTCCCGCGATCGCTCCTGAGATAAACTTTCCTTCGTAGATCCGGCAGTAATAACTGCGCACGCCCGCGTAAGGCAGTGACAGGGAGCAGTTGAAGACGGCAATATTTTTGTAATTCGCGGCGATCAGACGGCAGGCATCGATCAGCGGCGGTGTGGTCGCAAAGATCACGTTCGCGCCGTCACGGATCGCATTTTCCATCGTTTCGTATGCGTTATCGCCGGTCAGGTAGCTGCTGACGCTGATCTCATCGCCCATCTTTTCTTCCAGATATTTCTGGCCTTCCTGATGCGCGTAAGCCCAGGGGCTGATCTTCGGATCCATGTCATAAATGAACGCGGCATGAAGCTTGGGGCTGCCGAGGATCCTTTGCAGCAGACTTTTCCCTTTTTCCTCCGGTTCGGAACTGACAGAGATCGGTTCTCCCTGGGAAAGCAGGCGGATATCCGGCCAGAACTTGGTCAGAATGTCTTTGATCTCGCTGTCGCTTTGTTCTCTGACCTCGCAGTAGGGATGGACTTTCAGATAAGCAAGAAACACGTCGCCCGCGGTCAGGGGCAGATTTTCACTGTTGAGCCGGTCATAGATCGCGGCAAACCGTGTGAACGTGCTGCTGAAGGAGTGACGGGTTTCTTCGCTCCACTCCTGGTCCGGTTCAAGCCCCATCGCCGCCTGCAGCTTTGCGTAGCTCCCCGGCTGCGTGAAATTGATGATATACAGTTTGCTGAGTTTGTAAAAATCAAGAAACTCAAAGTACAGTTTGATCTCCGGGTCGTCGGATCGCTGGGGAACCAGACGGGTGACGTTGGCCGAGATCTCATACGCGCCGAAACTTTTCAGTACGCTGACCCGCTTATGACCTTCTTTGACATAAAATTTGCCGAGATATTCAAAACAGATGATTGGGTCCGTAATGCCTCCCTGATCGAGATGGGCAACGCAGAGGTTCAGCCATTTGTCTCCGAACTCCGTGTTGATCTCCATCAGCGGCATGAAATTGCCCGCAAAAGCCATTTTCCGTCCGCCGCTCCAGGTCCCGACGATCCGGTCGATCGGAACTTCGACCAGCCCGATATTCATGGAACTGACAGACGCGATATTGATCATTTCATCCAAAACAGCCGGATACGGATCTTCACCGCGGCTGACACAGGCATTGTAATATTTCTTACCGAGCTTCAGTGCGTTATTATATTCGTTGATTGCTTCGATTCTGCTCATAGATTGTTTTCTTTTCCCGGATTATTGATAATTTCCTTCGTTTGTTGACTTCATGTATGTTTTTTGTTCAATCATCCAGCAGACCGGCTTCTTTGGCGGTCTTTCTCAGGGCATCCGCGGATTCCCTGAGTTTCAGCTGTTCTTCATAATTCAGTACGATCGGGACGCGTGTCTCGATGCCTGCGGATCCGACAATGACCGGGAAACTCAGGGCGATGCCATCCACGCCGTACTCTCCGTGCATCATCGAGGAAACCGGCAGCACGGATTTTTCATTCATGATGACTGCCCGGCAGATCCGGACGACAGACATCGCGATTCCGTAATAGGTCGCTTTCTTTTTTTCGATGATCTCGTAGGCACTGTTTTTTACCTTCTCCGCGATCTCCTTCATCGCTTGTTCATGATTCCTGTGCCCGCGGAGCGTACAGAAATCGTAGAGCGGTACACCGGATACGTTGGCACTGTTCCATGCCACGATCTCGCTGTCGCCGTGTTCCCCGATGATAAACGCGTGAACACTGCGGTTGTCTACCGACAGATGTTCTCCCAGTTCCATTTTCAGCCGGGCTGTATCCAGAACGGTTCCCGAACCGAATACGCGGTTTTCCGGGAGCCCTGAATATTTTATGGCCGCAAGCGTCAGAATGTCGACGGGATTGGCGACGATCAGCAGGATCCCCTGATAGGCGCGGGAAGCGATCTCCGGCAGGATCGAACGGAAGATCCCGACATTTTTGTTGACCAGGTCCAGCCTGGTTTCCCCCGGTTTCTGCGCGGCGCCCGCGGTGATCACGATCACCGCCGCATCCATGATTTCGTCGTAATCTGCGGCATAGACTTTTGCCGGTCTTGCGAACGGAACGCCATGCGAAATGTCCAGCGCTTCGCCCTCTGCTTTTTCCCGATTGGAATCCAGAAGTGCAATTTCCGAGAACAGACCGCTTTGCATGAGCGCAAAGGCTGACGCGGATCCGACGAATCCGCATCCGATAACTGCAGCTTTTCGATTGTTGATCATCTCGCATTCTCCCATTACATTTTGCTGTAGTATAACATGATGTTTGTCATTTTGACTGCAGGATGTGCCGGTTTAAGACGCAGCCGTAAAACGCTTACATTGCTCTGTGAATAATCTTATAAATCTTTAATGGAAAAAACTTTTTCAGTGTGATAATATTATTTCGAGTTTATTTTATGAAAGGAAAACTGACATGAATCCATTGAACACAATCATTCCGACTGTAGTCGAAGGAAACGGCGGCATGGAACGGGCTTATGACATTTATTCCCTGCTTCTGAAAGAACGGATCGTTTTCGTCGGTTCACAGATCGATTCCCAGATCGCAAATCTCGTTGTTGCACAGCTGCTTTACCTGAGCCGGGAAGATCCGGAACGGGATATTCAGATGTATATCCAGTCCCCCGGCGGTTCTGTTTATGCAGGCCTTGCGATCTATGACACCATGCAGATGATCCCGAACCGGATCAACACCGTTGCCTGTGGGTTTACGGCGTCTTTCGGTACGGTCCTGCTGACGGCCGGGGCGAAGGGACACCGTTTCGCGCTCCCGAATGCCACCATCCACATGCACCAGCCGCTCGGCGGTGCGGAAGGACAGGCTTCCGATATCGAGATCCAGGCAAAAGAGATCATGCGTCTCAAGAAGGATCTGATGACGATCCTTTCAAATCATACCGGCAAACCTTATGAACAGGTCCTTGAAGACTGCGACCGCGACCATTATTTCAGCGCGCAGCAGGCGGTGGAATACGGTCTGATCGATAAGGTGCTGGAGCCCGGGAAACAGGTCAAATAGGTATGGACCGGGACGCGCTGAAAAAGATCAAAGCGCTGTTTCTGGATATGGACGGCGTGCTCTGGACGGATAATCAGCCGATCGGGGATCTGCACCGGGTATTTGATGATATAAAGAAGTCCGGGCTGAAAGTCCTTTTCGGTTCCAACAACGCGACCAGAACGCCTGAAGAATACTGCAGCAAGCTGGCGGCATTCGGTGTTGAAGCCTCTCCGGAACAGTTCTTCACATCCGGGATCGGCACCGTGTACCAACTTCACAAGGATTTTCCGGACGGTGCACGGGTCTATGTTTTCGGTTCGGATTCGCTGAAGAAGCTCCTGAAAGAGAACGGGTTTGAGATCGTCGGGGAAAATGCGGACGCGGTGCTGGTGAGCCTTGACCGTGAGATCAGTTACGAAAAGATCTCGCGGGCGATGATCGAGATCTGTGAACACGGCGCCGGATTTTATGCCACCAATACGGACAGCACGTTCGTGACGGAAAACGGCTGGCGTCCGGGCGGCGGTGTGATGGTGAACTGTGTTCAGACCTGTACGGGGCGGAAGCCATTCGTGATCGGGAAACCGAACACCGTGATGATCGATATGGCCTGCCGAGCCAACGGGCTCCGGCCGGACGAGATCCTGGCTGTCGGGGACCGTTACGAGACGGATATCTGCGGCGGGATGAATTACGGGGCGAAAACAGCCCTGGTGCTGACCGGGTACGAAACCGCTGAAACCGCGGCAGCGCTGGATCCGAAACCGGACCTGATCTGCACGGATCTTGCAGAAGTCGTCCGAACGATCGCAGCACTCTGAATTTTACGAAAATCATAAAAACCAAATAACAGGGATTTTCTCAGAAAAGACTGAGAAATATCCCTGTTATCCTTTATAATAGAGAATAGAGCGGAGAGATAACCATGAAACCACTGATCAATGATTTTACGCTGCAGGAACTGACAGAACAAATAACTGCGATGGGGGAGCCGGCTTACCGTGCCAAACAGATCTGGCAGATGGTCTATAAACAGCTGGCCGCATCTCCGAGTGATTTCAGCAATTTATCAAAGGAACTCCGGCAGAAGCTTGATGAAACCTGGTGCTTTGAACCGCTTCGGGTGGAAAAAGATCTGAAATCTGCCGACGGTCAGACCAACAAACTGCTTTTCCGGCTGTGGGATGACCGTTTCATCGAATCGGTCCTGATGCGGTACCGTGAAAGGAACACGATCTGCATTTCCACACAGGTGGGCTGCCCGATGAACTGCGCGTTCTGCGCTACGGGGCAGATGGGGTTCATACGGAACCTTTCTGCCGGTGAGATCACGGCACAGATCCTCTTTTTTGCCCGGATGCTGAAATCCGAAGGGATGAAACTCACCAATATCGTTGTTATGGGGATGGGAGAACCGTTCCATAATTATGATGCGGTGATGAAAGCCATCGGCATCATCAATGATCCGGACGGGATGAACTTCGGCGAACGCCGGATCACGATCTCAACGGTCGGCATCATTCCCCGGATCGAACAGTTCACGAGTGCCCGCCGTCAGATCAATCTGGCCGTGTCGCTGCATGCGCCGACCAATACGATCCGTGACAGGATCATCCCTGCGAACAAAAAATATCCGCTGGACCAGCTGCTGGAAGCCTGCCGGAACTATACCGAAAAAACCGGTCGCAGGATCACCTTTGAATACGCATTGATCCATGGCCTGAATGATAACTACGAAAACGCGGTCGCCCTCAGCAAACGGCTGAAAGGCATGCTTTGTCATGTGAACCTGATCCCGCTGAACAGTACTTCAAAGTTTGAAGGAAGCGGGTCGAACCATGACCGGGTCAGCAGTTTCAAATCCGTACTGGACCGGAACGGGATCCCCTGTTCCGTGAGGCTCAAGCGCGGGATCGATATCGGGGCGGGCTGCGGGCAGCTGGTTTCGGAAGAAAATAAATAGGAGATAAGAGATGGCAGATTTCTTTTCTAAATGGCTGAAGGGGCTGGATAAGACCCGCAAGGTAACATTCAGCCGCCTGGCTTCCATTTTCGGAACAAATGAGATCACAAATGACACCTGGGACGAACTGGAGGAGGTCTTCCTTCAGGCGGATGCAGGTGTTGAGACCACCGAAAGCATTATTGCGAAAATGAAGCAGACTGCCAGGTCCGAAGGGTACAGCAAGACCGGTGAACTGGAGCAGGGACTCCGGGAAGAACTCCGTTCCCGTCTGAAAACGCCGGAAGATCCGATGTCGCTGATCAGCAAAGCAAAACCGTTCGTGATCCTGATGGTGGGGGTCAATGGTTCTGGCAAGACGACGACAGCCGCGAAACTTGCGAAGCAGTACAGGGATGCCGGGAAAAAGGTTATGCTCGCTGCTGCGGACACGTTCCGCGCGGCTGCCATCGATCAGCTCCAGGAATGGGGCAACCGGCTGAATATTCCGGTCGTTGCCGGCGTCGAAGGCGGTGATTCCGCTGCAGTCGCATATGACGCGACGAATTCCGCGGTCGCCAGAGGAATGGATGTTTTAATCATTGATACAGCCGGACGCCTGCAATCGCGATATAATTTGATGGAAGAATTAAAGAAGGTTTACCGTGTCACCGGAAAAGCACTTGCCGGGGCTCCTCATGCTGTGTGGATCGTTCTGGACGCGACCACGGGTCAGAACGCCATGAGCCAGGCGAAGGCCTTCAAGGAAGCTGTCAAGGTGGACGCGGTGATCCTCTCCAAACTGGATACCTCCGCGAAGGGCGGCATGGCATTCAGTATCGCCGGAGAGCTTGGGCTGCCGATCATTTACGCCGGTCTGGGGGAAAAGCCGGAAGACCTGATGGTTTTTGATCCGGACAATTTTATTGAAGGCGTGCTGAAACGGGATTAATGAAACCCGTGCCCGGACGGAAAAACTGACAGAAAAATCGCTCAGAACAGGATAACAAAAACGAATGCAGGATTTGATCGATCGCATAACTACCGCAAAAAAGAAGATCGCCGAGCTGGTGCAGCATGTGGATCTTGATGTACAGAAAAGCGCTCTGGCTGCCGCACAGCGTGAGTCGGAAAATCCGTCGCTGTGGGACGAACCTGAAAAAGCGCAGAAGCTGATGAAAAAAATCAACGACCTGCAGGCTGAGATCAGCAGCTGGGAACAGCTGATCAAGAAAACGGATGATCTGATGGAGCTTGCGGAAATGGATGACGAGCTTATGCGCGAGGAGCTGGAGGGGGAGATCCATGAGATCGAAACCGAATGCGACCGGAAAGAGATCGCCACGCTGCTTTCAGGCAAGTATGACCGCGGCAACGCGATCCTTGCCATCCATGCCGGTGCCGGCGGGACAGAAGCGCATGACTGGGCTTCCATGCTTCAGCGGATGTACCTGCGCTGGATCGAGTCCCATGGTTATACCGGTGATATCGTCGATTTCACCCCGGGTGAAGAAGCCGGCACAAAGACGATCACGATCTCGGTCACCGGTCAGTTCGCTTACGGTTATCTGAAGTCGGAAAAAGGCACGCACCGTCTTGTCCGGCTTTCACCGTTTGATGCCGCACACCGCCGCCATACCTCTTTTGCGATGGTGGAAGTGCTTCCGGAGGCTGAGGATGATGATTCGATCGAGATCCCGGAACAGGATATCCGGATCGATGTTTTCAAGTCATCCGGCGCGGGCGGTCAGAACGTTCAGAAAAACTCAACGGCCGTACGGCTTTTGCATATCCCGACCGGGATCATCGTGACCTGTCAGAACGAACGGTCCCAGACCCAGAACCGGGAAAACGCCATGAAGGTGCTTAAATCCAGACTTCTGGATATCAAGCATCAGGAACAGGAAAAGGAACTTGCGGAGCTCCGCGGGGATTATGTGAAGGCCGAATGGGGCAGCCAGATCCGTTCTTACGTCCTCCATCCCTATCAGATGGTCAAGGATCACCGGACTGAGTACGAAGTCGGGAACGCGCAGGCTGTTTTGGATGGTGATTTAGATGGCTTCATGCAGGCTTACTTGAAGTATCTAAAATAAAATTTTTTTTAAAGAGAGGTGTGCTGTGAAAAAATTGTTTGAAGAATTCAAAACCTTTATTTCCAAGGGCAATGTCCTCGGACTTGCAATCGGTATTATTATCGGCGGCGCGTTCAATGACATCGTCAACTCACTCATCAATGACGTGATCATGCCGGTCATCGGCCGTCTGCTTTCAGGCGTCTCCTTCGAGTCCTGGTATATTCCGCTTGATGGGAAGACCTATGCATCGTTTGCTGAAGCCAAGGCTGCTTCTGCTCCGATGATCACGATCGGCAATTTCATTTCCGCCGTGATCAACTTCCTGATCATCGCTCTGGTCCTGTTCTTCATCATGAAGGCTGCAAACAAAGCCGCCGAACTGACGAAGAAGAAGGAAGAAGAAGCTGCCGCTGCAGCTCCTGCCGAACCGTCTGAAGAAGTCAAGCTGCTGACCGAGATCCGCGACGCACTGGCGAAGAAATAATTTATTATGATCCGGAACAGCCCCATGTATCATGGGGCTGTTTGAAATATATCAATAAAGTTCGCTGATGGTGGAAGAGCCGACTCTTCTGCCATTTCTGTTATAATAGTTTACAGCGGGTCAATGGGGTGTAAATTGTTTATGAAGAAGGCATTATTATTCATATCGATCGCCGTTGTGATCATCTTTTCCGGTTGTTCGGTCCTTTTCCCGAAAGAAGAGGAAGTGGACTATAAAATGCTCGAACAGACGGCAATGATCCGCATCACACAGACCTTTGAGGCGATGCCCACAGCGACTCCGACTTTTACTCCGCTCCCGACCAATACACCGGAACCGACAGCTACCGATACTCCTGCTCCGACACCCACGGAGGAGGAAGTTTTCCTGATCGAGAAATCGGAAGCTCAGGCTTCGCCGACACCGGTCCCGCCGACACCGACCGTCTATTTCCCGGATAAGGCGGACTTTACCGCTGCCCTGCCGAGTCCCAACCAGTTCCTGCCCGGACAGCATTTTATGCTGACCTGGCAGCTTAAAAATGTCGGAACTTCGACATGGTCCGGCAAATATACATTCCGGTACAGCGAAGGCGTGCAGCTGGCGGACCAGAATGAATTCACGATCAGTGATGTGATCGAGCCGGGCGGGATTCTTACTGTCACGATGCCTGCAACAGCTCCCACCACAGAAGGAACGTACCAGACGACCTGGGTGCTGACCAATCCGGAAGGGATCCCCTTTTACTGGGTATCTTATGTGACGATCGTCGGAGATAAGACCTTTATCACCGCCGAACCTGCGCTGAATCCGACTGCTACGCCGGACTCGCTGGCATGGATGTGCTCCGATCCGGAAAGGAGCCGGATCCAGGGAGATGGCTGCCTTGATTACTGTTCACCGGAGGTCGCTGCGGAGATGGAAGCAGCCGGAACCGGGTGCTATGCGTATGGGGAAAGTGTGAGCTATGACGAATAAACCCAAAAGAATGATCAGGTTTGCCGCGGCCCTGCTGCTGTTGGCCTGTTTTATGGCTTCCTGCGCCAATCTTCCGACCAAAGTTGTGCCGGCCGCTACTTCCGGGCCTGAACAGCCTTCCGATCCCGGATCCGGTGTTTCCGGAACGGTTGACGATGGGCAGCTGATCACGAATCCGAATACAGGAACATGGACTGAACCATCCGGCGGGCCGACGGTCACGCCGATCGTTCTTTCTGTTGAAAAGCGGGGGCAGGAAGGTGTTCCCGTTATCCGAGAGGATCCTGTATACGAGGAACCGGTTTATGGAGAGTCCGAACCTGTCTACTATGACAGTGAGGTCTACTCGACTCCGACGCCGGTCCCGGCAAATGTCGTGATGAAGGATGAAATGGAGGTCTACAGCTTCGCTCCGGTAAGCGGATCGGTCGTCCTGCCCGGTCAGGCACTGCATATGGATGTGATGCTGAAAAATTCGGGAACGACCACCTGGCAGACCTCCTACAAGGTCTCTGATATCAGCAGCAGCCCGATGACCGTTACACGGGAATATTATCTGCCGTATGCGGTCAGCCCCGGCGGAACGGTCCTGCTTTCGATCTATATGGCAGCTCCTTCCGCGGTGGGAAACTATCAGGCGTCCTTCAGTATTCAGGATTCCTATGGCGCTGTTTTCGGAACCTTCGATTATACGCTGGTCGTCGGCAGCTTTTCTTCCATTACGGAGATCCCGACGCTGACCGCCACGGTCACGCCGACTTATTATTCTGCTGAGGGGATCACGGCTACGCCGGACTCTCTCGCCTGGATGTGTATTGACCCTGAACGCAGCATGCGTCAGGATTGTTATCAGTTTTGTGTTGAATATTCAGACCGCGAAGAATTCAGTTACTGTTTCTATGACGGGATAAGATATACAACACCGATCCCATAAAAATATATTGGAGGTTTTATAAGATGAAGAAAGATTTGGATATTTTGATGGTAGGTCATTTTGCGAAGGACAAGATCGTTGTCGATGGCAAAGAAGAGATCTGCGCCGGCGGTGCTGTTTATTACGGTGCGGTTGTTCTGAAACGTCTGGGCCTGGAAGTCGGTGTGGCTTCCCGCGGAAATCCTGAGGATTATCCGAGCCTCCAGCCTCTTATGGATATGGGTATCGAATTCGATCTGCATCCGGCTGCCCAGTCCTCCGGCTGCATCAATATCTACAATTCTGCGGATATGGATCACCGTATCTGCAAACTGTTCGGTTTCGCGGGCGAGATCCCTTACGAAGATATTCCGGACGTCAACGCGAAGATCATTGCGATCCTGCCGATCATTGCCGGTGAAGTCAGCCTTGATACCCTGAAGAAACTTGCCGCGAAAGCGCCTATCGCATTGGATGTCCAGGGATTTGTTCGTGTTCCGGAAGGTGATGACCTGCTCTTCAAACCGTGGAAGGATATGGAAGAAGGCCTGAAATATGTCACTTTCCTGAAGGTCGACAGCGCTGAAGCCGAATACCTGACCGGTGAAAAGGATCTCGAAAAAGCAGCGAAGATCCTGGCCGGTTACGGTCCGAAGGAAATCGTTCTGACCCAGAAGAAAGAGATCCTGGTTTATGCGGACGGAAAATTCTACCGTGCTCCGTTCCTGCCGAAGAACCTTTCCGGCAGAACCGGCCGCGGCGACACCTGCATCACCTCCTATATCGGTTCCCGCATCAAGCATGATCCCGAACGCGCCTGCAAGATCGCCGGTATCATCACCAGCATGAAACAGGAAGTTCCGGGACCGTGGACCGGTGATATCGATCCGGAGAGATTCGATCCGAATATCGTTTTCGGAGATTAAGAGGATTATTATGGATAACGATAATTTCACACCTGATGAATTCGCCGAAAAGGCGGACGAAGTCAAGTCTGAAATTGAAAACGGTTTGGAAAACGTCTCTGAATCGTTTGAAAATGCGGCAGAAAATGCAGCGGATACCGCAGAAAATGCAGCTGCGGAGCTTCAGGATCAGGCAGAAGCGGTCGAACAAGACTTTACAGATGTTGCAGAAGATCTGAAAGAGACCGTAACCGAAACGGCCGAAGCTGTTGATGAGGGCTTTGCGGCTGCTGATGAGATCCCTGCGGAAAGTGATGCTGCTGAGGAGGGCCCGGAAGATGACTTTCCGGCTGCCGATGCTGCAGCAGCTGCGGATGAGCCTGCCGAAAAGGCCGCCGGAGACAAGGTCGTAACGGTTGAATATACGCCTGTCCCGCAGTCCGAGGATGTTTTGCAGGATCCGAAGACGATCGACCGGCATAAGCCGTCGATCCCGCAGTATGTTCCGAAACAGTATTCCCGGGAGATCCCTGCGGAAGAACCGGAACGTGCTGTGCGCGGTGCCGTGAATTCCTCGGATTACGACGGGGTCCCGCCGGTGGATGATGTCGAACCGGCTCCGAGCGGCACGGCCGGCAGCTCCGGAAACGGACCTTCCGGTAAGGTCTGGATCTGGGTAGCGGTCGCGGTCGTCGTCCTGCTGCTGATCATGGTCTGCTGTTTCATCCAGGGGGCCTTCGGATTTTTGAACTATCTGGCTCGCTGAAGCTGAAATAACGGCGGTAAAATGGCACCTGAACAGAATAAAATCATCTACTCAATGATCGGTGTTTCCAAAATGTACGACAAGAAAGTCGTGCTGAAGAACATCTATATATCCTATTTTTATGGTGCGAAAATCGGCGTGATCGGCCTGAACGGGTCCGGTAAGAGCTCTCTGCTGAAAATTTTCGCAGGGGTCGATAAAGACTTTATCGGTGAAACGGTCATCTCTCCCGGCTATTCGGTCGGATATCTCGAACAGGAACCGCTTCTGGACTGCAATAAGACCGTCAAACAGGTCGTTGAAGAAGGTGCGCAGGAAGCGGTCGATCTTCTGAAGGAGTTCGAGGAGATCAGCAATCAGTTCGCTGAACCGATGAGCGATGAAGAGATGAACAGCCTGATCGAAAAGCAGGGGAAGATCCAGGACCGGATCGACCAGCTCGACGCATGGGATATCGACTCACGGCTGGAAATGGCAATGGATGCATTGCGCTGTCCGCCCGGAGATACGCCCGTAAACGTACTCTCCGGCGGTGAGCGGCGCCGTGTGGCGCTGTGCCGCCTGCTGCTGCAGAAACCGGATATCCTGCTTCTGGATGAACCGACCAACCACCTCGATGCCGAGGCGGTTGCATGGCTGGAACGGCACCTGCAGCAATATCCAGGCACCGTCATTGCCGTGACGCATGACCGCTATTTTCTGGATCATGTGGCCGGCTGGATCCTTGAACTGGACCGCGGTGAGGGGATCCCCTTCCAGGGAAATTACTCCTCATGGCTGGAGCAGAAAAAACAGCGTCTGTCTCTTGAGGAAAAAACCGAATCCGAACGTCAGCGAACGCTGCAGCGCGAACTGGACTGGATCCATATGTCCCCGAAGGGACAGCATGCCAAGTCTAAAGCCAGAATTGCTTCCTACGAAAAGCTGCTTTCCCAGGATTTTGAAAAAGAGGCCGCTGAACTGCAGCTGTTTATTCCACCGGGACCGAGGCTGGGGAATCTCGTGATCGAGATGAATGATGTTTCCAAAGTTTTCGGGGACCGCATTCTCGTTGAGCATGTGACCTTCAACCTTCCGCCCGGCGGCGTGATCGGGATCATCGGACCGAACGGTGCCGGGAAAACCACGCTCTTCCGCATGATCGCGGGTGAGGAGCAGCCGACCTCGGGCACCATCCGGATCGGTGAAACGGTCCGGCTCGGGTATATGAATCAGAGCCGCGAGTCACTGGATCCCGAAAAGAATATCTGGGAAGTCATCTCCGGCGGACAGGATGAGATCGTGATCGGCGGACGCAGGGTCAATTCAAGAGCGTATGTGGCGCGTTTCAATTTCTCCGGGGCGGACCAGCAGAAAAAGGTCGGTGTGCTTTCCGGCGGCGAACGGAACCGTGTGCAGCTCGCTCAGACACTGAAGAGTGAGGCGAACGTCCTTCTGCTCGATGAACCGACGAATGATCTGGACGTCAATACTATCCGTGCGCTGGAAGAAGGGCTGGAAAACTTTGCCGGCTGTGCGCTTGTGGTTTCACATGACCGCTGGTTCCTGGACCGTGTGGCGACGCACATTCTGGCGTTTGAAAATGATTCAGAAGTCCGGTTCTTTGACGGGAACTACACCCAGTATGAGGAAGACCGCCGCAAGTGTCTCGGAATCGATGCGGATACGCCGCATCGTACAAAATATCGTTCTTTAACAAGGGTATAAATGCCTTTTTATAAGGCTGAAAAATAAGTGAGGTTTATATAATGGATTACGCAAAAGAGTCATTACGTCTCCACAATGAGTGGAAAGGTAAGATCGAAGTCGTGGCGACCGTCCCGGTCAAGACGAAGGATGATCTTTCCCTTGCCTATACTCCCGGCGTCGCTCAGCCGTGCCTGGAGATCCAGAAGGATGTCAATAAGAGCTATGATCTCACCCGCCGTCACAACCTCTGCGCGGTGATCACCGATGGTTCCGCTGTTCTGGGTCTTGGCGACATCGGTCCGGAAGCCGGCATGCCGGTCATGGAAGGAAAATGTGTCCTGTTCAAATCCTTTGGCGATGTGGACGCGTTCCCTCTTTGTGTCAAGACGCATGATGTTGATGAATTCGTCAACACGGTTTACATGATTTCCGGTTCCTTCGGCGGCATCAATCTCGAAGATATCTCCGCCCCGCGCTGCTTTGAGATCGAAAGAAAACTGAAGGAAAAATGCGATATTCCGATTTTCCATGATGACCAGCACGGTACCGCCGTGATCACGCTTGCGGGCCTGAGCAACGCACTGAAGGTCGTCGGAAAGAAGAAGGAAGAGATCCGTGTCGTCATGTCCGGTGCGGGTGCAGCTGCGATCTCGATCTGCAAACTGCTCCTTTCTGCCGGTGTGAAGAACGTTACGCTCTGCGACAGAACCGGTGCGATCTATAAGGGCCGCGAAAAGGGTATGAACTGGATCAAGGAAGAAATGGCTGAAATCACCAACCTTGATAAACGCCAGGGCAGCCTTGCTGACATGCTGGTGGGTGCCGATGTGTTTATCGGTGTCTCCTCCCCGGGCCTTGTTACGACCGAAATGGTCAAGACCATGGCGAAGGATCCGATCATCTTTGCGTGCGCGAATCCGACTCCCGAGATCTTCCCGGATGACGCGAAGGCCGGCGGTGCCGCAGTGATCGCAACCGGACGCAGCGACTTCCCGAACCAGATCAACAACGTTCTGGCTTTCCCGGGTATCTTCCGCGGTACATTTGATGTCCGCGCCAGCGATATCAATGAAGAAATGAAGATCGCTGCTGCGAAGGCCCTGGAAGACCTGATCTCTCCTGAAGAACTCTCCGCGGATTACATCATCCCGAAGGCCTTTGACCCGCGTGTCGGCGGTGCTGTTGCGAAGGCAGTGGCTGAAGCTGCCCGCAGGACCGGGGTCGCGAGGATCTGAACCTGACCTTCGTCTGATTAGCGTTTATGATACACGGGAACGGCAGGTATGCTTTTCCCGTGTTTTTATATCGAATGTCAGACAGGGAACATCCGAAAATCTTCTTCGTTGGTATAATAAGAGCTGCCGGGTTTGCGGATTAAATCTGATGCAGGATCCGGCAGCAGCATTCCGCAATCATATGCAGGAGGGACAAATGATCCATTTTAACGTACCGCCCGTTTACGGCACTGAAGAACAGAAGATCCATGAGGCGATCCAGAGTCATAAAATATGCGGTGACGGTGCTTTTACGAAAAAATGTGACGGATGGATCGAGCAGAACACCGGGTGTGCAAAATCGCTGCTGACGACCAGCTGCACACATGCTCTGGAGATGGCTGCCCTGCTCTGCGGGATACAGCCGGGGGATGAGGTCATTACATCCTCTTACACATTCGTGTCGACCGCAAACGCCTTTGTCCTCCGCGGTGCTAAAATCGTCTTTACGGATATCCGTCCGGATACGATGAACATCGATGAAAACCTTATTGAGGATGCCGTCACTGAAAAGACGAAAGCGATCATACCGGTGCATTATGCCGGTGTATCGTGTGAGATGGATAAGATCCTGGCGGTTGCGGAGAAATACGGCCTGTTCGTTGTGGAGGACGCTGCGCAGGGTGTGATGGCTTCCTACAAAGGACACGCTTTGGGCACAATGGGGGATTTCGGCTGCTTCAGCTTCCATGAAACCAAGAATCTCAGCATGGGAGAAGGCGGAGCGCTGCTGATCAATGATGCACGCTTTTCCGATGACGCGGAGATCATCCGCGAAAAGGGGACGAACCGCAGCCAGTTCTGGCGCGGGCAGGTCGATAAGTACCGCTGGGTCAATTACGGCTCATCTTATCTGCCCAGTGAACTGAATGCAGCATATTTATACGCACAGCTGGAACATGCGGAAGAGATCCAGGCGGACCGGATGCGCAGCTGGGACCGCTACTACGATGGATTGCAGGATCTGGCCGCGGACGGCAGGATCACATTGCCGGTGATCCCAGAGGGATGTTCCCACAACGCGCATATGTTTTATATCAAGGTCAGGGACGAGGAGGAACGCAGCAGCCTGATCCGCTATCTGAAGGAGCGGGAGATCGAAACAGTATTCCATTATATTCCGCTGCATTCCGCGCCTGCCGGCCTGAAATGGGGCCGCTTCCACGGGACGGATCGGTATACGACTGTTGAAAGCGAAAGACTGCTCCGTCTGCCGATGTATTACGGTCTGCGCGAAGAGGATACCGACCGGGTCGTGGCCGGCATAAAGGATTTTTATTCGCAAAAATGAAAAAAGTAGCTGTCCTTCAGTCGAACTATATTCCCTGGAAGGGGTATTTTGATATCATCCATGATGTGGATGAGTTTATTTTTTACGATGAGGTGCAGTTTACCAAAAATGACTGGCGGAACCGCAACCGGATCCTGACACCTTCCGGGCCGCAGTGGCTGACGATCCCGACCACGGGAAGCATTACGCAAGCGATCGATGAAGTGGAGACTGCCGGCAGCAAGTGGCAGCGGAAGCATTTCAATACGCTCCTTACTTATTATTCAAAAGCTCCTTATTTTTCTAAATACAGGGATTTCCTTGAGGCTTTTTATCTGGGGCGGGAATGGAAGAACCTTTCGGAGCTGAACCGATATCTCATCGTCCGGATCTCGCAGGATTTTCTGGGGATCAGCACCCGTTTCACGGACAGCAGAAGCTACAGTTCTCATGGCTCCGGTCATGAAAAACTGCTGAGCCTGCTGCAGTCCGCAGGGGCGGAGTACTATATTTCGGGTCCGGCCGCGAAGAGTTACATTCACGCGGAGGACTATGAACGCTGCGGCATCGAGCTGCACTGGAAGGATTATTCCCATTATCCGGAATATCCGCAGCTCCATGAACCGTTCTGCCACAATGTGACGATCCTGGACCTGCTTTTCAATACCGGGGAAAAAGCACCAGATTATATCTGGTCAGGAAACCTTTAGAACAACGGGTTCTGCGTTTTTCAGCCGTTTCCGGTTTTTGTCGAGAACCGGTTCATTTGCCGCGATAAAGCGGACGATCGAAAGCAGCGATCCGTGTGCGACAAGGAGAACGGTCTCATCCGGATGTTTCCTGAGGATCTCATCATAAAAGGGCCGGATTCGCTTTTCCACATCAAGCAGGGATTCACCTTCCGGAAAACGGAATCCTTCCGGATCCGCTTCCATGGCGGAAACATATTCCCGGGGCATTTTGTCTTTATCGTAAGGACCGCCTTCAAAGATACCGAAACTGCGTTCTCTCAGGCGGCGGTCAAAGCGTATTTTTTCGTACGGAAAGATCCCCTTCAGCGCTAATCTGGCAGTGGTCTGCGCACGTTCCAGGTCAGAACAGTATACAGCATCAAAATGAAAATCCTTCAGTTTGCTGTTTGCTTCTCTGGCCTGCTGTTCTCCGGTCGCGTTCAGCGGGATATCGGTCAGGCCCTGGTAGCGGTGAAGCAGGTTCCAATCCGTTTGTCCATGTCTCAATAGCACTAAAGTCGTCATCGTTCGTCCTCGAAAAAATATGCTGATGTGGGGATAAAGAAGCGGTCGCTTCGCAGGATCGGCGGATCCATGAAATTTCCGCAAAATTGCGCGTAGCCGGTTTTCCCTTCTGCCATTTCCAACGGCGCGAAAACCAGTGCGTCTTTGTAATTGGTGAGATCAATGCCGCGGATGACCGCTGTCGGGGTTTCGATCGCGTCCGTGAATCCGAACATTTCGAAAGATGCCGTATCGTGGAAATGCTGCCGTGCATACGGGAGCCGGAAATACGGGATATGTTCGGCCGGCAGTCTGTCTTTGTCGGTCATATAAATAAAACTTCCCGGATCAACGGACGTGAGCAGCATATCCTCGTCTTCTCCGCAGAGACCGGTTTTGGCTTCAGGAACGGTGAGCGGGTTCGCCCTGATGAAGGCGGCACTGAAAGCAGAAACACAGACGATGACCGCGGCAGCAAGTGCGGCCGGGACTTTTGACCAGACGGGCTCCGGATCCTCAGTGCAGATGAATGATCTTTTCATGATCTTTTCCGCGGCTGCCTGCGGGAAAAGGCCGGTCACGCAGGCAGGCACCCACATGCTGACCGCGTAAAGCCGCAGATAATTTGTGGAAAAAGGAACTGCCGCGCATTCGGACAGAATGATCCCGGCTGCGCATGCCAACAGGAAGGAGTACCGTAACGTTTTTCTTTCCCGGATCATGACGACGGCACCCAGCATCCAGAGTACCATCAGAATGTACCGGGCAGCTGTGTCCAGGGCTTTGGGATTCCCGTTTACATAGGAAAAAGCGCCGTAATATTCAGAGCGGATCAGACTGTCGATGAAAATGGTCCTGAGTGAGATCAGAATATTCTCCGGATGTTCCTTCAGGACCGGCAGACAAAGTGAAGCGACATCCGCGATCACGTTTTCAGAGTTGTTCAGTGCCGTCATTTCCGGGGTCGATACGACATTCCCCCATGATTTTCCGCCGAGGCACAGTCCGTAAACCATTTCTGCGGCCTGTCTGTTGGGGATCGGACTGTCCCCGTAAACGGCTTTCTGGGCGATGCGGTTCATCAGAAATCCCGAGAGCATCAGGGCCAGTGCTGCCGCTCCGAGCAGAAACCGCTGCCGGTTTCTCTTCAGGAAGCAGAAATAGTACCACAGGCCGGCTGCGGGGAACAGGAACATGGCTGCCGGACGGGCGTTCAGCCCGATCGACAGCAGTAAAAACCCTGCGAGCATCGGGAGCTGTTTTTTCATCCGGATCCCGGTGAGAAGCATCTGACAGCTGAGCAGTCCGCAGATAAAGCCGAACTGTTCCGTCATGAATGTGCCGAATCGCTGCCGGATGTAATAATAAAGGATCGTAAAGAAAAAAGCGCCGCAGAGCGGACCGTATGTTTTCCCGGCCGCATCCAGCGCGGAGATCATGCAGAAGGCGGTCAGGATGCAGAGAAAGATCTGCAGCGCAAAATAGTTGTTGTTGGTAAAATGCAGAAAAACGGCGTAAAAAACGGTCGAAAGCGGCCTGATCGCGGTTTGCTGTCCCATCTGCCCGCCGTAAAGAAAGCGCTGTGTGTTCAGCTGCATCGTGAACGCGTCCGACCAGGGAATGACCCCGCCCAGAGCGTACTGGTCCGACATTCCGGAGTTGATCATTCCGGAGTATGGCAGCAGGATCATGGCGAAGAGTATGCAGAAAACGGCGGCCTTTGCCCATCTGTTTCGGATGGTGCAGAAAGCCAGTGCGGCCAGCAGGATCAGCGGAAAGACGTACAGGGTATTGCGGAATGTGAGTCCGATCTGGCGGGGAATCGGGCTGAAAAGGATCAGCCGGACGGCTGCTGTACAGACCGGCACGATGATGAGGGCTGTGACCGGAGCATATTTGTCAGTTTTGATGTTTATTTTCATTTTTGATCCGCAGCCTTAATCGTACTTTTCCCGCTTTCGGAATAATCTTTTAAACATTACCTGTTTGCTGTATTTTAGCATGGAACGGATGGCCTTTCACAAACGCGGATCAAAACGTGATGATACGTGTTATAAATAACATGGAAACTGAACAGGAGATAAAATGGGAGAAGAATTCATTGCTGAAGGAGATCTGGCTGAGATCGTCGGCCGTTCACATTATCATCATATCGTAAAGATCGAGGGCGGGAAAGAGATACAGTCCCACAAGGGCGTTCTGAAAATGGATGACCTGATCGGCCTGCGCTGGGGCAGCACGGTGAAAAGCCACAACGGAAATACGTTTTTTGTCCTCCAGCCGGCATTGAACGATATTCTGAAGGATACGCCGCGCAATACGCAGATCCTTTATCCGAAGGATATCGGCTTTGTGCTGCTCAGTCTCGGGGCCGGCCCCGGAAAAACGGTCGTCGAAGCAGGAACGGGATCCGGCGCGCTGACAACTGCTTTTGCTTATTCTGTCGGACCGCAGGGGCATGTTTATACCTATGAGGCACGGAAGGAAATGCAGGATGTGGCGGTCAGGAACCTGAAGAAAAATTATCTGGATGACCGTGTTACCTTCAAGCTCCGGAATATCGAGGAAGGGTTCGATGAGAAAAACGCGGACTGTCTGTTTCTTGACGTTCCGAATTCCTATGATTATATCCCGCAGGTCAAAGCCGCACTGAAACCGGGCGGATTTTTCGGCGGGATCCTGCCGACCGCGAACCAGGTCGAGAAACTGCTCCGCGCGCTGAAGGAAAACGGGTTCGCTTTTACGGAAGTCTGTGAAATACTGATCCGTTATTACCGTACGGATCCGGACCGCTTCCGTCCGGCAGACCGGATGGTCGGGCATACCGGTTTTCTGATTTTTTCCCGATCGCTGGATTATGCCGGCGGGAGCGATGAAGCGGACCGGATCGTAAAAGACCAGGTCGAAGACTGAGCGGAGATCCGGAAGGCGGCGTCTGATTTGAGCAGGAAGAAACTGAATATCAAAGTGCCGGGGTACACGCTTGAGGAAGAACTCTTCAACAGCATTTCTCACGGGCTCGGTGCGCTTCTGAGTATTCCGGCGCTGGTTTTGATGGTGCTCCGGGCACACAGCGGGCTCGCTGAAGTCTGTGTGTCCCTTTTCGGGGCTTCCATGATCGTCCTTTATACTGTATCTTGCGTGTATCATTCGCTTTCCCGCAATCTTGAAGGAAAAAAAGTGCTGCGGGTGATCGATCACTGCAATGTTTATCTGCTTGTTTTCGGCACTTACATTCCGGTGGCGCTGCTGGGCGTCGGGGGAACATTGGGCTGGATCCTTTTCGGGATCACTGCCTTTTTCTCTGTACTCGGAATTACGGTGACCGCAATCAATGTGGACGGGACAAATAAGTTTCAGGTCGGGTGCCATCTGGTGAACGGATGGTCCATCCTGATCGGGCTGCCGCAGCTTCTGAAAAACGCGGGGCCGGCAGGGGTAGGGTATATGCTGCTTGGAGGGATCTTCTACACCCTGGGTGCCATCCTGTACGGAGTGGGATCCAAGGTGAAATATATCCACAGCGTTTTTCATGTATTCTGCCTTCTGGGAAGCGCTTCGCATTTCTGGGCGATCTACAGATATGTGCTCTAGATGAGGGGCTAACAGCCTTTCCGCTGACACGGCCGGTGAAGAAAAAGTATGATAGCGGCACCCTGCGCGGCAATGCCTCCGCAGGGTGTCTTTTCGTTTTAAGAAACCTCTGCGAGATACACATTAAAAAGGTTATAATATGTGCATGAGAATCAGAAAGAGAGGAAGCGAATGGAAGAGAGGAAGAAACTGATCATAGATACGGACTGCGGATCCGATGACGCGATGGCCATCGCAATGGCTCTCCGGGATCCGGGATATGAGATCCTTTGTTTTACCACCGTGACCGGAAATGTGGATGCCAGGCAGGCAGCCCTGAACACTCTTTTCACCATTGAAGTTGCCGGAACATATGAGCCCCCGGTATACATCGGGTGCGAACTTCCGCTGCTGGTACCTTTTGTGGGCGCGGCAGAGACCCACGGTCAGGATGGGATGGGGGACATGGGACTTGTCCCGAAGAGGCTGAAGGTCGCGGAAGGGAACGGTGTCCTGAAAATAGC
>CADBKS010000008.1 GCA_902795255.1 uncultured Chloroflexota bacterium | reverse complement strand
CAGCACCGTGATCCAGCCCGGATAGGACTGCAGGTTCTCACTCGTGAAAGAATCCAAAATCCGTTTGGCTGAACGGAAATCGCCCATGCGCGCGAAGGCGTTTGCCTGTTCCGTAACGGTCATCAGCGAGCTGTAGATCCGCTCGATGCCGGACTTCTCAGCCTTCATCTGCATGATCTGTGTGCGGTAATTATTGATCCAGTTCCGCGATTCGATCTCGCTCAGGATCGCTCCGGCTTCGGGCAGGCTTTCCGGACCGGCCAGCAGGCGGCTCTCGAAGGTGTTCTGCATCTGAGAGAACTCACCGGTTTCCTGGTCGACCAGCAGGTTCACCTGGGACTCCAGTGTCCCGATATCGCCCAGAAGCTTCAGATCCCGGATATTCCGCTTATCCAGACGCAGCAGCCGTTCGCGGATATAACGGACCTGAGCCGAAGTCTTTTCATCCAGCACCGTGTTCGTCCCGAAATCCACATTCAGGAAGGACTGGAGCTCAATCACATCCTTTTCCTCATCCTCCCGGCGGGAAAGGATCGATTTCTGCAGCTGGGCACCCTCAACGGAATAGAAGAAATCAAGGGACTGCCCGATCAGCTCTTCCGCTTTGATCAGGTTATCACTATTAAACGCGTCCCGGGCCTCATTCAGCAGCCGTTCGGACTGTTCGATCCGGAAGGCCTGTTCGATCTTATCCGCCCAGATCTGGATCTGCGGATCAGACCTTTCCTCATCGGAGATCTTGTTGCTGATAAAGTCGACCCCGGCCGCGTAATTTCCTTCTTCATAGAACTGACGCAGGGATTCAAGGATCAGGTTCAGCTGACGGCCGCGGTCGTTGCGCTGGTTATACCCCGTGATCGAATGGGAGATGTCGTTCTGCAGGTCAATATTTCCGCTTTCCTGCGCGATACGCAGGGCACGGGAGAAGCAGGACTCTTTGTTTTCTTCATCGGTCTTATCGGAAAGCGCCGCTCCGCGCCAGAAGAGCGCGAGCAGGGACTTCACCGAAGAAAGCTCGTAAAGCGGGCTGCCTTCCAGCCCTTCGGCAGCCTGGATGGCCTCAGGTGTCGGGCCGGCCGCCGAAAGCGCCTTGAAATTGGTGATCTGGTCGGATGAATCGTGCAGCAGCTGCATGCGGGTCAGCAGGCGCTGATTCGCCGCGGCGGATTCCGGCGGCTGCTGGGTGCCTTCTTCCACGTAAAGGTCACTGATCGAACGGGCGAGGCTGCGGGCAGACCGCAGGTCCGCGTCGGTACAGACCAGTGTTCCGAGCACATGGTCATTGAGCGTCTGCAGCTCTTCCGTCAGGGTCTGCGACTTCCGCTTCAGCGCCTCGGCACTGTTGATCTTGCGCAGCTGTCCGGTGATGAACTCCTTCTGTTCATCCGTACTGAAATAGGGTGTGACCGCGTCCAGACGGGCGGATGCCGCCTGCGGATCCCCTTTCTGCAGGTCGCTGTCGATATCATAGGAGGTCTTCTCCATCAGATAATTCAGCGAACCGTTATAGCGCTCCGTGATCTCCTGATGGATCTGGTCCAGGCCCGGTGCGTGCGGGTCATCCCGCAGGCAGTTGTCCAGCGTCGTTTTCCACGAAAAAAGCTTGTTGAGCGTCAGGTCATCTTCGTTATAGAACTGACGGCGGATGGTCTCAATATCCTTGCGGACCCGGGAACGGACCTCCTGCGCCTGGTTGAGCTCCTGCTGCAGTTCATTGATGGAATCCGTAACGGAAGTCGGCAGGGAGACTTCCCCGAGGTAATCATCCTCTCCGGAGCCGGCCGGTTTTCCGGTCTCGGCCGCCATGCGGATGTTAGACTCCGCGGCGGAAAGCTCACCCTCCTGCAGCGCCAGACGGGCCAGGCGGCAATACTCTTCGGAGCGGTTCGCCACCTCGGTCAGGATATCGCTCTGCAGGCGCTGGTTCTTCTCCCTCAGCTCGGCAATACGGGCCGAAGCCTGGATCGCCTGTTCCGAATCGGGTTCCAGATGTTCCAGCTCGCTGATCAGGATCGTCAGGAGCCGGGAATTGTTATTGATCAGAACGCGGAGGTTTTTATTTTCGGCATCCTCAAGGGAACGGATGGACTGCTCCAGACGGATGATCTCCTGGGAAGCGGACGGGGTCAGACGGTAGGTCCATGAAGAACCGTCCGCGCGGACCATCATGCGCAGCAGCGCTTCCCGTTCCTCCTCCACATCAAAGAGTTTGATATGGATCGACTCAAGGTCCAGCGCGTCATACTCGTTGAGCAGCTCCAGCGCCTTCTGATAGGCAGCCTGGCCGCCGGTCTCCCGGAGCGCACTGACCTGTCGCTGGATCCGCAGTCCCTCGCCCAGCATCTGTGACTGCCGGGAAAGTTCCTCGATCATCGGACGCAGTTCGCTGTGCTCCTGCCAGCGCGGGAAAATATCCTTCGCCGCCTGCAGTGCGTCATCGGCTTTGACCTGATTGAACTCACTGCGGATGTAACGCTCGGCGTCCTGGCATTTTTTCAGCGCGGACTTTGCCCTGGAATCATCGTCATTTTTCTGGAGCCTGGCGTTGATCTTCCGATAGGAAGGGTGGGTGATCAGGATGTCATAAGGGACTCGGTTCATCATCATCCGCGCCGTAGCGGGATTCTTGTCGCAGTTCTCCTGCGCGGAAAACATGATCTTATCATATCCGCGGTACTGTTCCAGGAGGCTTTCCAGTTCCCCGCGCGTTTCCGCGCTGAGCGCAGAGCCATCCTTCTGGAGCTGGACTTCAGCGGTGCTGAGCTTCCACTTCAGGATCTGCTGGATGATCGCCTGCTTAATAACATTTTCCCTGTTGTTCATACAGCCTCCGGATCAGTACAGGTTGGATTCGACCGCCGTCCGGTCAAACCAGATAGACACCGTCCCGTGACAGAAGGCCTGTGCGCCTTCCGTGCAGTCCGACGCGGGAGAAACCAGATGTGTTACCGTGTCCAGAATGATGATCGGCGCGGTCTCGGACGGAACGTTTGAATAAAGGCGCAGGTACGTTGAGATCGCCACATCCGTATTGTTGTCGGAAGAGATCTGGCTGCGCCCGATATTGAAGGGAATCTCGACATTGACAGCCCGGTCCGTATAGGAGACCAGCCGGCCGGTCAGCGGTTTGTTTGAATCATAGATACGCCCGAGCTGACCGGTCAGGCCTTCCGTACTGAACAGGCCGGTAGAGGGCAGCAGCGCAACGTTCACATCCCGGCCCATCATGGAATCCAGACGGGCATCCGCCTCCGAGATCACGGCTGTCGGCTCTTCCGTAGCCGTCGGCCGGGCGATGACCGCGGCCGAGCCGGCATCGGCTTCCTGCCGGTCCGGAGCGAGTGTCGGGATCATTGTCGGCGTCGGGATATCCGTCGGTACCGGTGTCGGGAACTCCGGCTGGACCGCAGCAGTCTGGGCAATCGCCTGCAGCATCTGGTTGTTGTCATACTGGTACTGCGCGGCAGAAGTCCCGATCACGTTCAGGCTGGACTGCAGCTCCGAATTTCGGTGCATGCTCGATGTCAGCAGCAGCGCGGCCAGCCCGGCCGTGATCACGGCCGCCAGCAGCGCGGCAATGGAAAACACGCGCATGGAATGGATCGTCTTCTTCTGGTCCTGGATAGCGGCCTTTGTCCGGGAGAGCTCATCCTGCAGATCAAACAGCTGCGTTCCCCGGTTCTTGAAACTGAAGAAACGGTCGCTGACCAGTGCCGCGGATTTCGGGCTGTTGAGGAAACGGGCCGTTTCAAGTTTCGTATCATTGGAGGTCAGGTCATTCAAAACGGAATCGACGATGGCAAGCGTCTTCTGGTCAGCCTGCTCCTTGCGCTTCATGGAGATCTCGTTATTCAGCTGGTCAAAGGTATAAGGCGACTCGGAATAATGCAGGTTGATGACCTGGTTGGCGGCCTCGAACTCTCCGCGGTCGATCAGCGAGCGGATATAGGTCAGGTTCTCCATATCCAGACGCTTGCGCAGGATCTTGATCTGGTTGATCTTCTGCGGGATCTCCGGCGGTTCACCGGCAGTCTGTTCCTTCGCGAGGGAATAATAGATCGACTGGAAGATCTCGCTGAGGCGGGCTTTGACGATCGAGCCGAGATTCATCTCCCGGTTCTCATAACGGATCGGGCAGGTAAACACGATCGGGGAGACACCGAGCAGCCAGTCGATCGAGTCGACCGCTTCCTGGGTCACAAAATATTTTTCCGGGCGGATGTTCTGGCTCCAGAGGTCGATCCGGTCGATCAGCGTCGTCAGCAGCGGGTCCGTATTGGCGCGCACTTCCTTATTGTCAAAGGCATTGCGGTTCATGCAGAAATCATTGAGCCGCTGGAAAAAGCCCGTCGGCCGGAGCATATTGAAATTCTCGGTCCGGTCCGCTTCGAGCTTGAGATTTTTCGCGGTTTTGACCGCGTTTTCGATCAGCGGATCCGCCGCTGCGCTGTCCGCCTGATTTTTCGGCTGTTCCTCCCGAACGGGTTCGGGAACCGATTCCGGAACGGGCGCCGGTTCACTCCGCGCCGGAGCCGGCGCGGCAGTTTCGGCCGCGGGTGTTTCTTTCGGTTCGGCGGGTTCCGCCGGACGGGCCGGGTTGTTCTCACCCTTGATCCCGTAATAAAGATCCGAAAGGATCGGATCACTGACACGAAGTGTCGAGGTGCTGAGTTCGGAAAGGAACTGTGCGTCCGTCATCTGCTTGCGCTGATAGCGGTCCAGATAGTCCCAGGCTTCCAGAACCTGGCGGATGGTATCGAGATAGGTAAGAATATGCTGGCGCAGATCCGGCAGGGACTGTCCCTGCGCGAGCTTGGCGGTGATGATCTCCTTCAGGCGGTCAAAGGAACGGAGTGCCCCGGGGACATCCCGGTCGATCAGCGCCTTGACCGTCAGATCGAACTCGATATGCGGGATCAGGTCGATCCGGCTGTACCAGGCCTGTGTGAAGCGCAGTGCCGCTGCCGCCCAGGCCGGATGGCTGGAGATCGAAAGCTGACGCGGCGGCAGTGCGGTCGAAAGATCTTTCGGATTGTTCTGGGAAAGCGCCGCTGCCGCTCGCTGGTTCAGCGTCTCGGTGTTGTCGACAGCGCCGGCCGCGAGGCTGTTCTGCGTCTGAAGGCGGGCATTGTCCAGCGCGGTGATGATGGCATCCCAGACGGAAACACAGCGGTTCTGTGCCCGCAGTTCATTCAGATTTCCGGAAAGCAGGTCATTGATGAGCGCGGCGAATTCCGTGGAAAGGGGCGGGAGCTCGCTGTTGAAGGTATACGTGCTCAGCAGCGGGATCAGCGCCTTACGGTTTTCGGTCTGGATCGGGTAGGTCAGTTTCCCCTTGTACTGCAGGTCCGCCATCTTTTTCCCGTAAATGACCTCCGGGATCGTCTGGCAGAATTTGCGGATGTCATCCGCCAGCAGCGCCGGTTCGGCATTCGCCCGTGCGATCCCCCAGTCGATGAGGGTGATGCGGATCTGGCCGTTATGCTTCTCCCAGAAAAGGTGTTCCAGCGGTTTGACATCCACATAGGCGATCTTGTTCTTCGCGCAGGCGCGCAGCAGTTTCGCAAAATGCATCAGGATCGTCAGCCGGTCCGTGATGGATTCCGGCAGTTCACGCTCCGCCTGCTGTCCCAGAGCGGCCGTCTGCATCTGCAGCAGACATTCGGAATCCTTGAACAGCTTCGAAAATTCGGGGTTGAAGCGGGCCGGGTCGTCCGCAATGATCGTCGGGACCGGCAGATAGCCGAGACGCTTCAGGGAATCCGGTTCACTGAGGATCTCGTTTTTGAAGACCTGGTTGACCTTCGGCAGCACACGCAGTTCACCGCCGCCGTTATCCTCATTCGGTGTGATCTTCAGGAAGTAGCGGGTCTGGTTCTCCGTCCCCTCAAATTCATAGGCAAGGGTCGATCCGCCTTCCTTGTTCAGGCCTGTATATTTCAGGGAGATCTTCTGGTTTCTGTCGGTAACGCTCGTTATGGATCTGACCATTTCCTCGTAATAATGTTCGTTCATCGCGTTTACCTCTCCTCATCGATCAAATAAGTGAATGTTTTTTCATTTGTGTCCAGCAGCAGCGCGGTGCGCGGCAGGTTCTTTCCCGCGATCCCCGCACTGCCCGGGTTGATCCCGAAGCGCTGGCTGCTGTCACCGTAGCTGACCGGCACGTTCACCTGTTCGGGGGTGAAAAACTGCCAGACGTTGACCATGCTGGTGACAGAATAGGTGAAATATCCGGGTGTATGCGTATGGCCGAAAAGAAAATGCGGTGTGCGCAGGTTTTCCGGATTGCCGAACAGTCCGCGGGTCACGGTATTCAGGTCCCGCGGGAACAGATAGCATTCGCAGGGATGCGGCTGATAGTCACTGTTTCCGTGGCAGGCATAGGAACAGCCGTGGAAAAGGGTGAACTCAGGGGTCCCTTTTTCCGGCCAGATCCGGACAGTCTCCCCGCGGAAACGGTCCAGCAGGGGTTTGTTTTTCTTCTGTGCCAGGAGCTCCCTGCGCTGAGACAGCTGTTCGGCATATTTTCCCTGGTCTTTATACATGCTGTCCCTTTCCGGATGGCTGAGCCAGAATTCCCAGTTCCCGGAGACAGCGGGGCCGTCATAGCGCAGCAGCGCCATTAAATCGTTCAGCACCGGCTGCGTCAGGTCGTCCTCACCGGTGGAATCGCTGGAATGTCCGAAGACATCCCCGAGCAGCCAGATATCATCAAACCGGCCGGGAAGCTTTTCAGCCTGCCGGATAAACCTTTTCAGAGCATCCCCGTTTTCGTGGATATCCGAAAGGACCAGGTGCCGTGCCTTCAGAGGGACCGCCTTTCTGAGGCCATGGAGAACGCACGCGCAAGCAGGCCCCGCAGAAATTCCGTGAAGTCTTTTTCGGGAATAAGACCGCTGACCGCGCCTGTCATCGCTTTGACCGCTTTCTCCGTGTTCTCATCCGTAAAGGGACGGTTCTTCAGTGCTTTTTCCAGCGGGAACATCCGGCGGATGTGCGCCGCCCCGAGGCGGAGCCCGCCCCGGACAGAAGTCACTGTATTTTTCTCATTCAGTGTCAGCCGGACCGCAGCGGCCGCGGCAGGGGTATTTTCCGCATCCCAGGTGCCGATCCGTCCGAACGCGTCGCCCCAGAGCGGCTCTTTCGGGACCGGGATCGTGATGCGGGTGATCCACTCGTCATAATTCAGGTCATTTCCGCCGCTGACCGGCCAGAAACGGTCGATCAGGATCTCGCGGAAATCACAATCCGTCTTGATGACCAGCTTCGCGCCGGTCGCCAGCAGTGCCGGGCCGGTATCCCCGATCCGGGCATCCGCCAGATTGCCGCCCAGCGTACCCTGTTCACGGACCGGATCGGGCGAAACGGCCGCGGCGGCTTCCGCCAGGGCAGGGGCATATGCTTTCAGCAGCATGGAACTGCCGATTGTCTGTAAATTCGTTAACGGTCCGAGTTCAATCCGGGTTCCCTTTTGTTTGATCCCGTCCAGGCCCTCCAGCGCACCGATATCCACCAGATGAAGATCCTCACCCGATAAAGCGGAAACAGATGTTCCGCCGGCAATGATGCGGCTGTTGGGGACCGCAAGAAGCGCAGAAACTTCCTGCATCGTCTGAACGGCTGTTGTTTCTGAATGCATTAAAACCATATCCTTTCTTTCTAATTTATATCATAACCTATATTTTTCGGATGGCGCGGATTTTACAGACTGAATTACAGGCTTTTTCCGACATCTGTCCTGAAAATCACGGTTCCCGGCCGGAAAGAGGAGCGGACGGGATATAATTTGCGGTGCAGTTTTTACAAAAAGAAGGCATTGTCAATCATATGAAAAAAGCACTGAAAATCATCTGCATCATTCTGGTCTCACTTCTCATTATCGCCGCAGTCGGCATTACAGCCTATTCCGGTCATCAGGTCGTTATCAACTCCACACAGCTGACGCAGCCGCAGGATCCCTTTGTCATCCCGTATAACGTGTTCAGCAGCAATCACCTGGACTACAACGCGTTTACAGAGAAGTACAGCATTGAGAAATTATCCCTGACCTCCTCCAAAGACGGCCATCAGATCCCGGCAGATCTGATCTACGCGGATCAACCCGGAGAAAAGGATCACGACACGGTGATCATGGTCCACGGACTGGGCGGGAACCGGATGTCCGTTTATCCCCCCGCACAGGTATTTCTCGAAAACGGATATAACGTCCTTGCCTACGACCAGCGCAGCTCCGGTGAAAATCAGGCCCCGCTGACGACTTTCGGTTATCTGGAAAAATTCGACCTGCTGGACTGGGCCGCGGAGATCCGAAGCTGGGCTCCCGAAAAGAAGCTCGGTGTCTGGGGAACCTCTTTCGGCGGCATCACGGCCACACTGGCCGTGTGCGACCCGGCGCTCGGCCTTACGGAGCATGCTGATTTTCTCATTCTGGATTCCCCGGTCAGCAACGTGGAAGACGAGATCCGCATGGTGATCGATAGTGAAGATATGGGCATCCCGACCGATTACCTGATCTGGGCGGGGAACATCATGAACCGGATCGAACTGGGATTCGGCTATAAAGATGCGGACGGGCGTGAGATCATCCGGAAGAGCATGAACAAGGGCAGCCGGTTTCTGCCGCTGCTGATCTTTATCTGCGGCAGGGATGATACGACTCCTTATCCGCAAGGCGCGGACCTCTATGAGCTCTACGGGGGAGAGAACAAGACCCTGATCAATTTTGAAGACTCGGGACACGCGAACAGCTGGAAAGACCACGAAGCCGAATACCGTGAAGCCGTGGAAAATCTGCTGGATTCGATCCATGAATAAAAAAAGACTGACCGCCGACATGATCCTCTTCATCGCCTCCATCATCTGGGGGCTGGGTTACTTATTCCAGAAGGCCGCCTCCGAGACCACCGGAGCGCTGACCTTCAACTGCATGCGCTACATTACCGCGGCGCTTGTGCTGCTGGTCCTCGCAAAGTTCCGGCTGCCGCCGAAGGGCCCGGCCCGGAAATATGCCATGCTGCCATCGGGAACGCCAGTTTTATCACGTCCATTTATATCGTGCTGGTCCCATTCCTGGCAGGACTGATCCTGCGCAGAAAGATCAAAACCGCGCACTATATCGCAGCGCTCCTTTCTCTCGGCGGCCTGTACCTGATCACGACCGCCGGCAAAGGTCTGGACCGCATCTCCACAGGGGACCTGATCGTATTTATCGGGTCCATTTTCTGGGCCCTGCAGATCCTCTGCGTGGATGAAGGCGTAAAGTACTGTGACCCAGTCGTCTTCACCGCGGGGGAGTTCATGACGGCTGCCGTGCTGCAGATCGCGGCATGGCTGACTCTGGGCAAAGCGGATCTGACCGGTGTGACGCAGAGCTGGCCTTATGCGCTTGCGTCCGGCATCCTCGTGCTGGGGATCGCCTTCGCCATGCAGGCATACGGACAGAAACACACCTCCGAATCCGAGGCCTCCATCATTATGGGCCTGGAGTCCGTTTTCGGGATGATCTTCGGGATCCTGCTTTATCATGAACAGTTTGCACCGGTCCAGGGGATCGGCATGGCGCTGATCTTCGCGGCCGTTCTGCTGGCTGTCCTGAAAGGCTGAGCGTGGATAAGATTTACGAATATGAAGCAGTCCTGCGCGAGGTTCCAGGAAACGGCGGCGCTTACGTGGCCTTTCCGTGGGATATCCGGCAGGAATTCGGCAGCGGCCGCGTGAAGGTCCATGCCGAATTTGACGGCATCCCATATGACGGCTCCATCGTCAACATGGGCGTAAAAAATCCGGACGGCTCGGTCTGTTACATCATCGGTGTCCTGAAAGCCATCCGGACCCGTCTGGGGAAAAAAGAAGACGACTCCGTTCATGTCCGCATCACGGAACGGCCGTGAACGGAAATGCCGCAGAATGATCATGTGAAAGGCACGGACGTCAGCCGCGGACTTCTTTATATGCGTACGCGAAATTGATCGGCGGTGCAGTGACCGAGATATAAACAAATTCCGTATCGCCGTCATTCCGCAGTCCGTGGATCTCCTTTTCCGTGAACCGGACGACATCTCCCTTCCTGAAGGGTTTTTCAAGTCCGCCGCCCAGAAGGAGGATGCCGTTTCCTTTCAGCGCGTACCATATCTGTTCCGACGCGTCGTGGGAATGTCTCGGCTGTTCCGCCCCGGGATCCAGGCAGACTTCCGTGATCGTGACCCTGCTGCTTACGGAGTTTTCCGGGTTCAGCAGCTGCCGCGAGACGACACCCGGATTCGACAGTTCCCGGATCGCTTCACCCCTGATAAATTCCATAAGATCCTCCTGCAGCCCCATACATCATCATAAACTGTTTTCAGATGCGGGTATCCCGCTTTCACCGGTTCAAAAAATCTGCCCGGGCAGTTTCAGCTTTTCTTTCGGCGGAAATGTTTTGTCAAATTCTTCCACATCCGCATCATCCACATAATAACCCGGCGGAGTCTGATAGACACCGGTGACCTGATCCAGGTATCCCGGGACCAACTTCCTGCAGAGAAAGAAAGAATCGTCCGCTCCTTCCGGCAGGTCATGGTAACGGATCCCGAAGTTCCGCGCATAATCAAAACCGCTTTTTCCGTAAAAACCGATATTTCCCTCGAACAGCACCGCACCGAATCCCATCCGGGCTGCCTGTTCCAGCGAATAGTCGAGCAGCTTTTTGCCGTACCCGCGTCTCTTGAGCGCCGGTGTGATCCCGATCGGCCCCATGGTCAGGACAGGGATATCCCCGCCCCTGTCGGCATTAATGACCGTCCGCATGAACATGTTCTGTCCGATCAGCTTTCCATCCCGCTCCATGACGAAGTCCAGCTCCCTGACAAAAGCCGGATCATCCCGCAGCACATGGATGACATAATGTTCACTGCAGCCGGGCCGGTACACATTCCAGAAGGACTCCCGGACCAGTTCCTCAACTGCCCTGAAATCCTCTTTTTTTTCCAATCGGATCGTAAGATCTTCCATTTTTTCTCCCTGTTCGTGCTTATTGTATTCCGGTGAGACTGCTTTGCAGCCGGCAGCATGAAATTCACCGGTATGAGCGGAGCCCTTTCCGACGTCCGGGTCTTCCGGACCGGGGCGGCAGAAAGGGCCCGATTTTTTTAAGATTCCGTATAGCGGTACTGCTTCAGTTTTCTTCCGAAAGCCAGGCACCAGACGACCCCAGCGACGCCCAGAATAAACATCATCAGCGCGGCGCCGGAGCCTTTTCCGATCCCGAAAAGCTGCGTCAGGGTCCCGGAAGAGCTGTTGGCCGCCATAAACGGTTCACAGACACGGTCCACCATTGATCCGCCGAAAAGCAGCCCGAGCGGGATCGTGAAAAACTGCAGTGTGTTCCGGCAGGCGTAAACCCGGCCCTGCAGGTCAACAGGAACGGAATTCCGCATGATGACATTCTGATTGGCGCCCATCACCGGAACCAGGATCCACCCGATGATCTGACCCGCACACCAGACAGCCGGAACCCTTGAGAATGCGAGCAGGAAATTCTCGATCCCAAGGGAAAACAGCATGGTCAGATAGATCATCCGCACCCTGTCCTTCGGTTTTTTCATCCATGCGGAAAGCAGGCTCCCGATGATCATGGCGATCCCCGAGCACGAGGTCACGATCCCCAGCACACTGTTGCCGCCGCGCGGATTGGGAAGCACCAGCGCGGGCAGCACCGCATCAAAGGCGGACGCGATAAAATTCACCCCGGACATGAACAGGATCACGTACAGCACCAGCGGATTCGCTTTCAGGAATCGGAGCCCTTCCGCGGCCAGGGTCAGCACATTTTTTCCGCTTTGCCCGGCGAACGAACCATCGGGCAGCCTGATGAAAAAAGCCAGGGTCAAAAAAGCCGCCGCGCATGTCACCAGATCCGCTGCGATCACCGCATCCAGGCCGGCAAGACCGTATAAGGCTGAGGCGATCAGCGGGCTTCCGATCGAAATCAGCGACCGGGACAAAGACTGCAGCCCGCTGATCTTCTGATAATGCGCCTTCGGGACGACCAGTGTATAGGCGACCTCAGACGCCGGCTGCTGCACGGTGTTCATCAGTCCGGAGAAGGCATTGACGGCATAAAGGTGCCATACGGAAAGTGAACCGGTCCGGTACAGGACCAGCACCAGCACCGTACAGGCTGCCGCCAGCACGTCGCAGAGCAGCATGGTTTTCTTTTTGTCGAACTTATCGGTGACCGCGCCCGCGAAAATGCTCATGACTACATAAGGTGTGTATGTACAGATCGTCAGCGCGGCCGTACTTAAAGCAGACCCGGTTTTTTCATAAAGCCAAAGCATAAGCGCAAAACCCGTCAGCGCGCTCCCGAGCTGCGACAGGCTTTGCGTGATCCAGAGGATATAGAAATCCTTCAAGTCATTTTTATTGTTATTCATTTCTTTGCTCCTTCAATTGTGATCCATAACGCAAAAACATCTTTTTTCACATTAAGAGCAAAGCCTGAGGAAAGCGTTTTCCTCCATACAGGCTCCTCAGGCCCTGCATGGAGCAAAAACCGTGCAGCGGTTCATATCAGCATTCCTTTCCCGTAAAGCACTTTCCGGTCTGTACCGCTGTACATCCCGAAAACTTTTTCCACCGGGCACGGTTTCCGTGTTATATCACCTTCCCGTGCCCGACAGAACTTCAAAACGTACGTTTTGCCAGGGCCATGGCCCGCAGATAAGACAAACCGGCCAGCACTGACGCGATCAGGATAAAAATGAGCGTCAGCAGGGCATAGTTCATCCGGGTGCCGAGGTAAACCGAAAGCCCCATCAGTGCCATGACCGCGAACATATTGGGCAGCAGATAAACCGTGACCGCCGTGCCCTGTTTGATGACCTCGACCTCATTTTCCCAGTCAAGGCGCATATGGCGTATGCCGCACACACAGCCCCAGGCGGTCGAAAAGGCACAGAGCACAGCCCCGAAAACGAGATACAGCAGGGTATGCAGCAGCGGTACTTTTCCGGAGATGCACAGGCATAAAGTTGAAAAGACCATCGCCGGGACTGTCAGGTACAGGTTGAAAAGCATTTTTCCCTGATAAAGCGTCTTCTTTTCGATCGGCAGGCTCTGAACGATCCAGTAGTTTTTCCCTTCAAGCGAAGGGGAACAGGCTGTTGTGGCGATCATGCCGATGAAAAAATAAACAATGAAGGGGATCGCCGGTTCAAGCATATCGGAGCTGATCGGCGCGTCCTTCAGGACCGCGGCAGCGATCCTGTCGGTCCCGAAAACGAGGCAGACGAGCCCGAACAGGACAGCCAGGATCACCCCGATGCCGGCGTTTGTCATGTAAGTGACCGAGCCGGTCAGCCGTTTGAACTCCTTGAAGGCGATGGCGTTGACCACGCTCCGTTTATTCTGCGCGGTCATTTTATAGTTTTTTGCCGCGGTCTGTGTTCTGAGCGCGGAGTTGATGCTCCGGTAGGACCGGGCGACAACGGCAAAGACTGCCGCAAACAGCAGCAGGCTGACAGCGATCAGGAGCAGGGCTTTCAAAAGATCGGGCTTTGCGACCGCATCCGCGAACCACCCGGCCGGCGGATAGTACTTCCCCACATTTCCGGTCAGAGCGGACAGCTGCTCAAGCGCCGCATCAACTTTATCATTTTTGAAGAGATCTTCCAGGATAAAGCGCAGGGAAAAGCTGAAAATGATGATCCCGGTGACCAGGACCGTCTGGATGAGATTTTTATGCTTAAATCCGGAACTGATCTTCGCGGTCAGGAACCCGAGGAATGCCGCAAACAGTGTCGGGATCACGGGAAGGAACAGCGTCAGGAGGATCCACAGCGGATAAACCGCGGCGGACGGACGGGCAAAATATCCGTACCCGGCCATCAGGGCAAGCGAAATGCTCAGGTACCAGGGCAGACTTTTGATAACCATATACAGAAATTTGCACGCCGCGACCGTTTTTGTCTCAAACGGCAGCGACATCAGCATGTCGTATTCCTTAAAACCGAACAGATAGCCGTTCGTTCTGAAAAGCGTGAAAACAAAAGCCAGTGCGCTGACCAGGAGCGCGCACATCACCGGCGCGGCACCGATCAGCCCGGTCTGTCCGAATCCGATGCAGACCAGGATGCTGTATGCCATCAGCATGACATACAGGAACCCCATAGCGATCGCATTCCCCATAATCCGGCCCCGCTTCTTTTTATCCCAGGTGTGTTTGTATATGTTCCGCTGGCTCGTGGACAGCAGAAGCGTCCGGAGGAGCAGGAGCGTCTCATTTTTCATTGTCGGCCTCCAGGAACACCTCTTCCAGGGAATGCCCTTCCGTCATTTCCTCCATCGTTCCGGATCCGATGATCCTGCCCTGTTTAATGATCGCGACCTTATTGCAGAGCTTTTCGGCCACATCCAGCACATGGGTGGAGAAAAAGACCGCGGAACCCTGACGGCACATCTCATGCATGATCTCCTTGAGCGTGAACGAGGCTTTCGGGTCCAGGCCGACAAAGGGCTCATCCAGAACCAGCAGCTTCGGCTTGTGGATCAGTGCCGAAATAATGGCGGTCTTCTGCTTCATCCCGTGCGAATAGGAACTGATAAGATCGCCCAGTGAATTCGTTATTTCAAAAAGACCGGCATATTTCCGGATGCTTTCTTCCCGCTCCGCGGCACTGATATCAAAAACATCCGCCACGAAATTCAGGTACTGGATCCCCGTCAGGTTCTCGTACAGGTCCGGATTATCCGGAATGTAAGCGGTGATCCGCTTGCATTCGACCGGCTCATCCTTCACGGAATGTCCGTCGATGGTGATCTCACCCTCCGTAAAATCCAGCACGCCCACAATAGCCCGGATCGTCGTCGATTTTCCCGCGCCGTTGTGGCCGATAAAGCCGTAAATATCCCCGCCGGCCACACAGAGCGAAAGGTCATCGACCGCTTTGCTGCTGCCGCCGTAAGATTTTGAAAAATGACTGATCTCAAGTACATTGCTGCTGTTCATATTGACTGACCTCCGCCCGGGATCATTTCCCGCAATTATCAGAAAATACAGGCTGCCGGCCCCGGCAGTTCTGTTACCTTTATGATACTCTGTTTTTATCAAAGCTCAACCGCATCGGGTGCAGAATAAGGGGTGCTATTTCTGCAAAAAATGCAAAAAACGCGGAATCACCGCGTTTTTTTGATATAAGCGTTTACTTTTGGAACGAATGGCGATCGGGAGGGCGTGCATCGCATAGGCGCGGCCCGGCCGCTGCCTGCTGCCGGCTGACAGCTGCCCGCTGACGATCAGAATCCCAGGTCGTCGTTCACAAGGATCACATGGATTCGGCCCGCGTGGCGGGAGAAGCGGGTGATCAGGAACTGGCAGCAGATCGTGTCCGGAGATTTGCAGTCCATGCAGGTGCCTAATTTCGTACACGGAGTGTTCAGCCCGAAACGCTGGGCATTGACCGGCGCGGCGACATTGCGGGCGCGCTTCATGGCGGCATCCAGGTCGCTGCAGACCTTGTTCATACCGACGATCATCACGACCTTCCGCGGGCCCTGCGCGATCGCGCTGACGCGGTTCGCGTTGCCGTCGATATTGACCAGGATCCCGTCCTGCGTGATGGCGTTGGAACTCGAAAGGAAGACATCCGCGTCATAAGCTTTCAGCATCGCCTCACGTTTGTCCTCATAGGCATCCCGGTCGATAAAATCATAGATCCCGTCCTGCAGCGCCTCCACCAGACCGATCTCATGGACGCTCATCCCGCCGCCCATGCTGACGGTGCTGCCTTCCGGGATCAGGGAAAGTGCAATTTCCAGCGCTTCCTGCTTTGAGGCGGCATAATAACCGTTCATATTGCGGGACTGCAGTCCTTTGATAACGGTCTGTGCCAGAAGTTCATTGCGTTTGATGATGTTTTCGTTCATGCTTTTCCTCCTTTGATCTCATCCGCCGCTTCAGTCCGTCTCCGACGGCTGATCCGTGCCGTAGCTGCAGCTGAATGTCAGCGCGGCAGCAGTTCCGGGCGTGTTTGTTTCCGAATAAGGTGTCACATAGATCCGGTACCCATCCCCTTCGGGGATCTCCATAAATACGATCGAACAGGTCTGTCCGTCGCACCACGCGTCCTCACGGGTCAGGTCGGTATAAAGAAGCGCCTCGCCCTCCGCATCGCAGATGATCAGGCGGAAAGCGGCCGCGGAACTGCCCGGATCCGTCCAGATGACCTGCGGATCCTCCGGATCCAGCATGCCCTGATCCGCCGGACTGATAAAAGCGACCGGCTCCGGGCTAATCTCATGCGTGAGTTCCAGCGTGCTTTCAGCCGTTCCCCAGCGTCCTCCGCCATACCCGTACGTGGAGACCGACCAGGTATAGACTGCATCCGGGACGATCTCAAAGTCCGGATCATACGTGCAGGTGAATGCCGTGCAGTCGGAGGACGGCACGGTGACATCCAGAACATCAGCCCCTTCGGGATCTTTCACCGTCAGACGGTATTCGACCGCCCCGGTGACAGCCAGCCACTCGAACCGGACCTCCGGATCGGTCACCTTCCCGTTCGGCGAAAGGGCCGCGGTGACGGTGTTCAGATAGTTCCCAAGCGCACAGTCCGTGCAGCTCAGCTGAAAATCCTGCCAGGCGGACCAACCGGAGCTTTCCGCGGCATTCTGTCCCTTCACCCGCCAGCTGTAATTCCCCTCCGGGAGGTACATGCCGGATTCAATATAGCAGACGCCGTTCACGGCAAAAACCGATGTCTTCGGGATCGTCCGGTCAACGCAGATCGATTCCGAATCCCGGTCCAGCACCTGGATCCGGTATTCTTCCGGACCGGCACCGACGTCCTGCCACTCAAAGGTCAGCGCTTTCTGACTGCTCAGCGCGGTGTTCGGCCGGTAGGCATCCGGTTCCGGGATCCCGGCACGAACCGTGAAGGTCTTTTCTTCCGATACAGCCGAGCCGGCTCCATTGGAAGCGGTCACGGTCCAGGTGTACGTTCCGGCCCCGGGGACCTCTTCATAGGCGATGCAGCTGCCGGTCTGACAGGTCCCGTCGCCGGCCTTCAGTTCCAGCGTTCCCTGCGCACCGGCATCATTCCGCCAGGTGACTTCATAGTTCTCCGCATTTTCAGCGGGCTGCCAGTAGAAACCGATCAGGACGGAGGTCTCCGTATCCACCGGGAATTCCGGCAGCGGGGCCGCGGGGGCCGGCTGCCCGTCCGCTTCAGCGGTTTCTTCAGATCCCTGCGCGGAAACCGGCAGGACAGTCATACATAATGCTATAAGAATGATCAGAATTTTTTTCAGATCCATAAGATCCATAGTATCTCCTTTTCCATACAGACGCTCAGACGGACGGATCGGTTTCAGCGGATCGGAAACAGTCATTTCCTCGGCGGTTTCCCCCGTCCTGCAGACACAGTCTGCTGTTAATTATACCTAAATCGGTGCCCATATCACGGAGCTGTTTCAAACAGAGGCGGCGGGGGCCCGGAACACACCTGTTTCAAAAAAACTTACAAAATACAATGTATAATGATAGCAGGTGAGTTTATGCACGGCTGATTCGTGCCGGAGGTGTTTTGAGAGAGACAGCCATACTGGAGATCGGGCAGATCCCGGTCGCCGATCATTGGGACAAAAGCTTATTGGAAATCGCGGGAGAACCGGTCCTTCAGATCTTTGAAAAAACCGGGCTCCACACGGTTGACAGTGTGTTTTTCGGCAACATGCTTTCCGGAGCCGTCAACAACCAGCTCCATCTCGGATCCTATCTCGGGGACTGGCTGGGAGCCCGCCACACGGAAGGCGTCCATGTTGAATCCGCCTGCAGCTCGGGCGCATCCGCTTTCCGCGCAGCGCTGATGGCTGTAGCCTCCGGTGATGTGGACACCGCTGTGGCAGTCGGTGCCGAAAAGATGACCGATTCTCCCGCGGAAGAGATCACCGCGGAGCTGGCCACGGCTGCCGATTCGGAATATGAACGCGATATGGGCATCTCCTTTGTGGCGATGAACGCGATGCTGATGCGGCGCTATATGCATGAGTACGGCTGGACCCGCGAAAATTTTGCTGGATTCTCCGTCAACGCGCACGCGAACGCGGTCCACAACCCGTTTGCCCGCTTCCGCAGCCCGATCAGCAGGGAAGCCTACATGCGTGCGGAGATGGTGTGTGACCCGGTGAGCGTTCTGGACGCGCCCCCGGTCGTCGACGGTGCGGCCGCTGTCCTGATTGTACCGCTGGACTACGTCCGCGGGCAGCAGGGGATCGTACGAATTCTCGGCTCCGGAGCCGCGACGGACACAGCCGCGCTGCACGGGCGCCCCGATCCGCTCCGGCTGAGCGCCGCGGAAAAGTCCGCGAAACAGGCCTATGCCCAGGCCGGTCTCGGGCCGGAAGACATCGACCTGTTTGAGGCGCATGATGCCTTCACGATCATCAGTGCGCTGAGCCTGGAAGCGTGCGGATTTGCCGAACGCGGCCAGGGGCCGCGGCTTGCCGAAGAAGGAGATATCCGGCTGAACGGCCGCATTCCGATCTCGACCCGGGGCGGGCTGAAAGCCCGCGGACATCCGGTCGGCGCGACCGGACTTTATCAGATCGTGGAAGCTGTCCAGCAGCTGCAGGGTTTATGCGGCAGCGGACAGGTGGAAAACGCAAGGACCGCCATGACACAGAACATCGGCGGGCTCGGCGTAAATGTTTTGACCAATATCTTCGCCCTGTAAACACGGCGGAGCAGAAAGAAAGATTTTTAGGGGGGCCTTATGGAATTTCATATTTCACAAAAAGCCAGAAAACGTTATGATTTCTCGGATAAATTATTCTCATATAACGGGAACGTGATCTTCGCCGATACCCGCGCGGTACGGGAATTCGCGGCAAAGATCAACGCCGTCCGGGCCAGAGAAGGCCTGCAGCAGGTTTATGCGGGCGAAATCAACGCGCTCGGCCTGCTGGACGAGATCATGCACGCTTTTCTGGACCAGTACCGGAAACGCTATGCCCCCAAAATGAAAGTCCAAGCCTACGACTGGCTGGAAGAAAAGATCGGTACTGAGAACCTCGAAGCGACACTCAAAGCCTTCTGTGAAGATTTCCCGCCGCTGAGCGTCGTACAGAACAAACAGACGGTTTCCGAATATCTGGACCCGAAGGATCCGCAGGGCCTGATCAACCGTTACGACACGGTCGAAGAGATCCTGGTGCTGTGGATCACGAACCGTAATCCCGCAGCGATGAAAGCTGCCGGGGAGCTTTTTGATGAGACCCATCTGTCGGAGGCCAGCGATTACAACAAGCTGATCCTGAACCTGGACGCCTTCACCCGGACCCTGCCCGCCATCGAAGGGATGACCATCATCGAATATCTGCGCCAGCCCGCGCTGAAATATCCGGACTCCCTGTTCGACCAGCTGGATTTCATCCGCCACACCTGGTCCGCCGTTCTCGGTGAATTCCTCCGCCGCATCCTGATGGGGATCGACATGATGAAGGAAGAATACAAGGAACACGGCTTCGGAGGCGGCACCACCTCGGAGATCCCGACCTATGATATGGCCGGCGCGGGATATGCCGAATACGAAGCCTTCAGCCAGGACAGCGCCTGGATGCCGCGGCTGGTGCTGATGGCCAAGAACGCCTATGTCTGGCTGGACCAGCTTTCCAAGAAATACGGCCGGGAGATCCGTTACCTGAATGAGATCCCCGATGAAGAACTGAAAACACTCGCGGACGAAGGCTTCACCGGCCTGTGGCTGATCGGCCTCTGGGAACGGTCCAAAGCCTCCCAGACGATCAAACAGTGGTGCGGGAACCCGGAAGCCCTGGCCTCGGCCTATTCGCTGGCCGCCTACCGCATTGCCGACGATCTGGGCGGTGAAGACGCTTTCAGCGACCTGAAGAGCCGCGCCTGGCGGTACGGCATCCGACTTGCCTCCGACATGGTCCCGAACCATATGGGGATCGATTCGGACTGGGTGCTTTACCATCCGGACCGCTTCCTCTCCCTGCCGGAAAGCCCGTACCCGAGCTACGGCTTCAACTGCGGCAACCTTTCCCCGGACCCGAACATCGGCATCCGAATTGAAGACCATTACTTCACCCGCTCTGACGCGGCGGTCGTTTTCCAGCGGATCGACTACCGGACCGGTGACACCCGCTACATTTACCACGGCAACGACGGAACGACCATGCCGTGGAATGACACCGCCCAGCTGAACTACCTCAATGCCGAGGTCCGCGAGACCGTCATCCAGACGATCCTGGACGTCGCGCGGCACACACCGATCATCCGTTTTGACGCGGCCATGACCCTGGCGAAGAAACATTACCAGCGTCTCTGGTTCCCGGAACCGGGAAGCGGCGGCGACATCGCCACCCGCGCGGAACACGGCATGACCAAAGCCGAATTCGACCAGGCTTTCCCGCAGGAATTCTGGCGGGAGGTCGTTGACCGGGTCGCCGCCGAGGCCCCGGACACCCTGCTGCTGGCGGAAGCCTTCTGGCTTATGGAAAGCTATTTTGTCCGCACGCTCGGCATGCACCGCGTTTACAACAGCGCGTTCATGAACCTCTTACGCGATGAGGACAACCAGCGCTACCGCATGCTGCTCAAAAACACGCTCGAATTTGACCCTGAGATCCTGAAGCGTTATGTGAACTTCCTGAACAACCCGGATGAAAAGACCGCCGTCGAACAGTTCGGCACCGGCGACAAATATTTCGGCATCTGCACGCTGATGGCAACCATGCCGGGCCTGCCGATGTTCGGTCACGGTCAGCTGGAAGGCTTCGCGGAAAAATACGGGATGGAATACAAAAAAGCTTACATGGACGAGCAGGTCAACACCGGGCTGCTGGAACGCCATCAGCGCGAGATCTTCCCGCTGCTGCACCGCAGAAAGCGCTTTGCCGAGGTTCAGAACTTCGCCCTTTACAACTTTGCCAACGGCTACGGCAATGTTGACGAAAATGTCTATGCATACTCCAACTACGGCGAAGACTGCCATACGCTGGTGGTCTACAACAACCGCTACGGGGAAACCGAGGGCTTCATCAAACAGTCTGTCTCCATGGCCCGCAAACAGGGTGACGGGAAGGAACTTTTCACCACCACCCTTTCCGAAAGCCTGGGCCTGCACAGCGACCCGGACTGCTACGTCGTGCTGCACGACCAGATCCGCGGGATGGATTTCATCCGCTCCTCCGAACAGATCTGCCGCGAAGGGCTTTACCTGAAGCTTCATGCATATCAGTACTATGCCTTCTCCGAAGTCTATGAAGTGCATGACGATGAACAGCACACCTGGCGGCAGCTCTTTGAGTGGCTGAACGGCGAAGGCACACCGGACATCCGCGAAGCGCTTGAAGAGATCCGCTTCGGCGAGATCCTGCGCCCGTACCGCGGCTGCTTTGACGGCAGAAAACTGCGCTGGCTGCATCAGGGGATCGGCACGAAGATCCGCCCGGAAACCTGGGATGAGCTGCGGAACGGAACATGGGAAGATTTCCGGATGCTTTCGGACGCGTTCCGCGCGCGGTTCGGCTATCCGCGTCTCTACGGACGGGACCTGTTCAACCTTTACATCAGCGGCATGACCGCCATGCTGCGTGATCCCGCGTCCGCTCCGGCGCCGGACATGCGGCAGTACGCCGCGGCCGCCCGCAAAGTCTCCGATATCATCCACACGAAACCGCAGCTGTGGATCGACCTGCTGGTCGCGCAGCAGGAACGCCTGCTGACCGATGAATTCGGCGAAGAACGCCCGGATATCCATGATGAATGCCACCTGGTGAAACCGCTGACCCGCTGCCTGCGCGACACGGAGCTGTTCGAAATGCAGCCGAATGAGCAGATCGAACTCATCCGCTGGCTGTACTTCAGCATGGACCGGATGAAGAAATGGACCGTGGACACACTGGAGTCCGACCTGAACGACCTGCTGAAGCAGGAAGATACGCACCGCATGCTGAAGGCCAATTACTACGACCGGATCTGCTGGTTCAACAAGGAAGCCGCGGAACGGCTGGAAGATATGATCCGCATCATCGGTTACTATCTGAACAACTTTGATCCGGCCGGCAATGCCGCAGAACGGATCGAGTCCACCCTGCTGTTCGACAAAGCCGCGGATCTTTTCGCGGAACGCTGCGAACAGGCGGACTATCACTATGACCTGCTGATCACGGAGGAAAATGACGATGAGGCTGAAGAAGCCTCACCGTCTGCCGAAGTCTTATGATCCTGGTAACCGGCGGTACAGGCTTTATCGGACAGATCCTGGTCAGCCATCTGGTCACACTGGGATATCCGGTGCGTCTGCTGTTGAACCCTTCCCGGGATTATCCGAAACTGCCGCGGGGCGTGTCCGTCGAAGTCGCGATCTCCAGCATGAACGACGAACGCAACCTGCGCGCGTCCATGAAGGATATTGATACCGTCATCCACCTCGTGGGGACCGAATGGAAAGGGATCCGCGCGGAATTTGAAGATGTAGACATCCGCGCCGCGCGGATGTTTTCAAAAGTGGCGAAAGGGATGGGTGTCCGGCGGTTCATTTATCTGAGCCATATCGGGGCGGAGCGATCCTCTGCCTATAACCTGATGCGCGCCAAGGCGATCGCGGAGTCCGCGATCCGTGAAAGCGGCGTCCCGTATACGATCATCCGCAGCGGGATCGTTTACGGACAGAATGACCACTTTACCACAACGCTCCGCGACTTTATCCGCAAGACCCGCGGCCCGCTGCTGATCCCCGGTGGGGACCAGACCCTCATCCAGCCCATCTGGGTCGAAGACCTGATCACGACCCTGATGCTGTGCATGGATGACGAGTCGACCCGCTGGCAAACCGTATATGCCGGCGGGATCGAGACCTTCACCTTCCGTGAATGCCTGGAGCTGGTGATGCAGACGATCCGCAAAAAGAAACGGATCATTCCGGTCCAGTCCTCGATCCTGCGCCGCATTTATATCGCTGACGAACAATGGTTCCCAAGCCACATTCCGATGTACTTCTGGCTTGATTACATGGCCGAAGACCGCATCACCGCGCTGGACATCCTCCCGCGCGAATTCGGTCTGATGCCGACACGCATGACACAGAATATCGCATATCTGAGAGAAGAATGAGAATAACGAGAACACTGATCCAAGGCCTTCTGCACTTTATCGGAAACTGGTTTTTCAACGCCGCGGCGCTTTATATCTGCAGCATCTCCATGAAGGGGATCGAACTGACTCCCGCCGGCGGTGTGCCGGTCTATATGCTGGCGCTGGACCTCGGGCTGCTGCTGACACTGCTGAACGCGCTGCTGCGGCCGATCCTTCTGCATCTGCTGCTGCCGCTCAACGGGATCACCGTAGGCTTTTTCTCCCTCTTCATGAACGGGTTCTTCATCCTGCTGCTGAGCCGGTTTTCCAGCGGGATCGTTGTGGATAACTTCTGGGTCGGGCTCTCCGCGACCTTTGTCTTTGCCCTTCTCAACATGGTCCTGCAGTTTCTCATCCCGATCGATGATGACATCATGCATTACAGCGTGCTTTCCCAGCGGGCGCAGAACCGGAATGCCGTGCGCACGAACCGCAAAGGGATCGTCATGCTGGAGATCGACGGGCTTTCCTGTTCCCGGCTTGAACACGCAATGCGCACCGGGCGGATGCCTTTCCTGAAGGAAATGCTCCAATCCGGCAGCTACACGCTCCGCTCTTATGACTGCGGTGTTCCGTCCCAGACCTCCTCCTGCCAGGCGGGGATCATGTACGGACGCAATGACAATATCTGTGCTTTCCGCTGGTACGACAAAAACAGCCGCCGGGTATTCAGCTCAAGCAGCCCCGCCGACGCGGCAGACATGGAAAAGATGCTTTTCACGACGGGCAAACCCGCCGGTATCCTGAACAATGGGCTCTCCGTCAACAACATCATCTCCGGGAACGCGTCAGAAAACATCCTGACGGTCTCATGTATGCTTCCCCGCAGAGAAGCAGCAGGCGCCCGCAGCAGGCGTGACGAGGATATTTACAAACTTTCCATGCGCCCCTATCTGCTGACGAAATCCCTGATCCTGATGCTGTTGGATGCTTTATCCGAAGTGATCGCTTATTGCTGGGACTACATCCGCAATAAGAAACCGCGTCTGAACCGCCTGAAGGGGTTTTACCCGATCGTCCGCGGGGCCACCAACATCCTGCTCCGCGACATTTCCACCGCCATGATCGTGGATGCCGTATCCGTCGGGAAAGAGGCCATGTACACGACTTTCATCGGTTATGACGAGATCGCCCACCACTCCGGCCCGGACAGCGGTGAAGCTTACCGCGCGCTGACCGGCATCGACCGCTCGATCCGCAAGATCTTTGAGGCAGCAGAGACATCCGAGGCCCGTCCTTACGAGATCGTCATTCTTTCCGACCACGGCCAGTCATTCGGCGCCACATTCAAACAGCGCTACGGGGAAGACCTGGGCGGATATATTAAATCCCTCGCGGTCCGTTATTCCCTGATCGGCCGGGCACTGAAAGTTATCAGCGTCAGTGATGACGAGGACAACAACGCCAACGTGATAGCCGTCCTGGATGCGCTCCGTTCCAACGACCGGAACATCATCCGTCAGACCGCCGAGAGCCTGGGGAACATGATCTCCAGTCCCGAAACCGAGGAAGCGGTCCATGCCGCTGAAACAGAGGCCAACGACATTCTGGTGCTGGCCAGCGGCAACCTGGCGAATGTTTATTTCCAGATCAAAGACAGCCGGCTGACTTATGCCGAGATCGATGAAGCCTATCCGGGGATGATCACGGAAATGGTCACCCATCCGGGGGTCGGGCTGATCCTGGTCCATACCGCGGACGGCCCGTCCGTGATCGGGAAAAACGGGAGCCGGAACCTCGCCACGGGCAAAGTGACCGGCACAGACCCGCTGGAACCGTACGGCCAGCCGGAAAAACGGGCCGAACAGCTCCGCTACCTGCTCAGCTTCCCGAGCGGCGGGGATCTGGTGATCATCTCCCCTGTTTATGCCGACGGTACAGTCGCGGCTTATGAGGAACTGATCGGCTCCCACGGCGGACTCGGCGGAGAGCAGACGGACCCGTTCCTGATGCATTCATCCAAAATCAAAGTCACGGAAGACGTCCGAAACTCCCGTGAGATCTACAGCATTCTGCGGAAGATCAAGCGGGCCCCGGTCCCGAAAGCCCTGCGGGCACAACGGGAACGGACCGCGGAAACCGTTTCACCGAAAGCCCTGCTCCGGCAGATCGCGGACACCGGGCACTGGGTCCCGACCCTGCTGCGGACCTTTTACTTCTCGCCCACGGCCTACCGCACCGCGGTCATGGACCCAGCTTTCAACGGGCCGGCACTGCTGATCACGCTCATCACCTATATCTGCTCGTGGATCACGATGAACAATATCTTTGTTTACCGGATGAGTCCGCTGATCAATGCCGGAATGATCCTGCTGATCTACGGGATCGAGCTGGTCGCGGCTTATCTCGCAAACCTGATCCTGCGGGGCAGACGCGAACCGTGGAAAATGACCCGTGCCGCCATGTTCACCAGCTACTGGGGGATCTTCTGGCTCTTCGTCCTGACCCGTCAGGCCGCTCCCGCATGGATCCTTTTCATCATCCTGATGCGGATCAATTCACTGGCCTCCTCCGCCTATGCGGCAGGGCAGCTGACCCGGCGCCACATCGTTCCGCTCTATATCTTTCTGGTCATCCTGATCCCGACCCTGAGCATCGGTATGCTGCTGATCTACCGCTTTGTCCTCTATGCCCGGCAGACCGGGGGGACGATCCGGCTGCGGACATAAGAACCGGTTCCGTACAGCGCTCGGACTTCAGCAGCCCCGCATCACGACTGCGGTGTGAAAAAACTTTTCCTGAAAATCCGTCTTTTCCCGGATCTCTTCCTCCGTCAGGAACACTGTTTCCGGAGCAGCGACCCATTTGTCCTCCACGTCATCCGTCCGGCGGATCACCGCCTTCACCGTTCCGGTGAACTCCGAAAGCGGCGTATCGGTGCCGAGGATATACACATCCTGCCATTCACCGTCCCCGCCGGGAACACCTTCGACATAACCGTAATTGACCGGATAGACCAGGTCCGGCCAGGCCGGGTGCCGGCTACCGGCCGGGCGGTCCACGGTCACGCGCACCGTCTTCCCGATCACCGGACCGAACGGACCGGCATACACCATTTGCGCCTTGAATTCGGGCGTATTTTCCTGCTGTTCCCGCACACCGCTGAAAACGAAACCCTGCCGGCGGTAAAATCCGACAGCGGCATCATTCTTCTCAAGGACCCACAGCCGGGGACGCAGAATGCGCCGCAGCGCTTCGGCCATCAGCACGGAGCCGATGCCCTGTCCCTCAAAAAAAGGATCCACATAGAGTTCGGCGATCTCATCCCCGTCCAGGCGGATCATCCCCTTCACGAATCCGTCATCAAAAACCAGGATTCCTGCAAGGGTCTCCGGATGATCCCGGTACCGCAGGGCAGCCGGCAGGACCTGCAGCTCCCCGAACGAGAAATCATCATCATGAAAAATAGCGCGGTAATGCGTCCGCTTCGAGAAAACCAGGATCTCCGCGATGCGGGACGCATCCCCCGGTCCAGCCGGACGGATAAACCGTGATCTGTCTTTTTCTGTTTCAGGTTCCCTCTCGCCCATAGTCTTCTGCTCCCTTCGTCTTTTTACCGATATAAAGCATTATAATCAGAGAAAAGAACTGATTATGACTGATATTTACATCGCGAGCTGTGTTTTTACATCCCGGTTCCCGGAACTGAGCCGGCGTATCCGCCGCTATATCCGGGAACGGTGGGAATTTCCGGAGGTCCGCTGCTGCGTGCCGAAATACAAACTGCAGGAATTCACCGAAAAGATGCCGGAGGGCGAACTGCGGACGGCATGGCAGGAACTGCCGGATTCGTACGCTTTTCAGCCGGGGGACCTCGTCTGGTCCCTCTGCCACAACTGTTCCAATATTATCGAGGAAATGCATCCCGGCACCGAAGTGCACTCGCTGTGGGAGCTCATTGACCGGGATGCGGATTTCGTTTTTCCCGACTATACCGGGATGACCGTGACCGTCCAGGACTGCTGGCGCTCCCGCGAGCGTGCGGAAGAGCAGAACTCGGTCCGGGCGCTGCTGCAGAAAATGGGCATCGCATTCCTCGAGACGGAAGAGAACCGGGAAAAGACAGACTTCTGCGGGATCTCGCTTTATCGTCCGCAGCCGCCGCGCAACCCGAAACTCGCACCCCGCCATTACGCGGAAGGCATCGAAGGGAAATTCCTGCCGCATACCCCCGAAGAACAGCAGCAGCTGATGCGGGACTACTGCCGCCGTTTCACCACGGAAACCGTCGTCTGTTACTGCCACTACTGTCTCGAAGGGCTGCTGGCGGGAGGCGTGAAAGGGATCCACATCGCAGAAATGCTGTTCCCGGAGAAATCATAAAAAAAGTATTCAGCGGAGGAAATCATGGATACATTTGAAGCCATCCTGACAAGACGGAGCACCCGCAAATTTTCCCCGGAGCTTCCGGAGAGAGCAAGCATCGAAAAAGTTCTTGAGGCGGGAAGATACGCACCGAGCGGCGGCAACAGCCAGACGACGCACTTTCTCGTGATCACGGATCCCGCGGTCCTGACGGAGCTTGCCCGCATTGTGCAAAATGCCTTCGCAGAGATGGAAGCCGGCCCGGACACCTATTCCTCCCTGAAGAACTCGATCAATGCATCCAGACGCGGCGGTTATGTTTTTCACTACAACGCCCCGGTCCTGATCGTTACCGCCAACAAAAAGGGTTACGGCAACGCCATGGCGGACTCCGCCTGTGCCCTGGAAAACATGATGATCGCCGCCAGTGCCCTGGACCTCGGTTCCTGCTGGATCAACCAGCTGCACTGGCTGGATGAAAACGATTCCGTCCGCGCGTACCTGCTCGGGCTCGGCCTTTCGGAAGATGAGACCGTGACCGGTGCCCTGGCACTCGGAAACCCCGCCGGGGGCCAGCCCGCCCGGAGCCCGCTGCCGCGCACCGGGAACCCGGTGACATGGATCAACGGATAAATGCCGGCCGAACCGGTCCGGAAGCCTCTCGGGCCGGTTCATTTTTAATTCATAACAACATATTCTATAAACTATTTTCCATGCGCCTTTATGTTATACTCTGAATGAGATATTTATAAATTTTTCACATATGTCAAACACAATAAGGCAGCATACCGATTCTGACATGAAGAAAAAGAATTTGACCTCATCCGAAACAATTACGAACAGGACCGTTTCCTTCCTCCGTGAACTGCAGGCAAAATTCAGGGAACTGGCTGCCGGCGTATACAAACGGGCAAAATATTTGAATTTACTACCGGACCCGAACAGCCGGGCCGATGCTCAGGTGCTGGAAAAAATCGGGACCCTCATCCCGAATACAGGCAGGTACGAGCAGCAAAGCCTTCTGAAACAAATACGCATCCGGGCCGGACAGAAAGGGCACCGCAGCCTTGAGTCATATTACAGGGAGCTGACCAAAAACCCGGAAGAACTGGACATATTGAAAGAAAAACTGACCTACGTCGGATCCCACTTTTTCCGGGGAGCGGTCTGGGCGGACCTGAAAGCATACTGCCGGGACCTGAGCGGAAACATTGAACCCGGACAAAAGTTCCGGGTCTGGTGCGCCGGATGTTCCTCAGGCAAGGAAGTTTACAGCGTCCTGATGGTTCTTGCGGACCTCTTTCCCGCGGACAGGATCGACCTTCTGGCGACCGACTACAACACGGAAATGCTCAGCAAATGCCGGGAAGCTGTCTACACATACAACAGATTCCACGAGATCCCCGAAGAATACCGGCATTACACGGAAAAATACACTCCCGAAAGCAGGGAAGAAGACAATGACAGCGGGGAATTCCGCATCCGCGGAGAGCTTCGGGATGCCGTCCGAACCCAAAAGCAGGATCTGCTCATGGACGAATATCCGGCCGGATTTGACCTGATCCTGTGCAGGAATGTGATCAAATTTTTCCGGGAGAATGTACGGACCGAAGTGGAGCAAAAACTTGCGGACGCTCTGAACCCGGGCGGGCTGCTGGTCCTTTCCGACGAGGTTCCGCAGGAAATGATCGCCGACCCCGGATCCATGCATCTGACGTCCACCGGAACAAAGGGCATCTACCGCAAAAACGCGGATTGATGCGGGACTGCATCAAAAACATTCTTTTCCCCGCTTTTTAATACATCGGCCCGATTTCAGCACTTCCGACCGATCATTTTGGTTTTCAGCACAGACCATCCGCAAAAAGATCGTTTGCGGGACGGCTGAAGACCGTTTATAATGAAACCGGAAGGTGAACTTTGGACACAGTGTTCAGGATCGAAATCAGCCGGATGGCAAATAATGGAAAAGGTGTGGGGACCGCGCCGGACGGGAAGACTGTTTTTGTCAGCGGAGCTGTGCCGGGCGACCTGCTGTGTGTGCAGGTTACGGCGGAGCGTGCCCGGTTTTATGAGGCGGACATCCGGGAGATCACGGAACCGTCCGCTTTCCGGACCGAGCCGGACTGCCCGGATACGGACCGCTGCGGCGGATGCTGTTTCCGGCAGATGACCTATGACTGTGAGCTCTCCGCCAAACAGGAATTCGTCCGCGATGCCTTCAGCCGGATCGGCGGATTTGAGATCCCATGCGAACCGATCCTTCCGTCCCCGCTGAGAAACGGGTACCGCAATAAAGCCGAATTTGTCTTCGGGCGTGATGCGGACGGGAAGCTGTTTGCCGGCTTCAGCTCCGAAAAAAGCCACCGGGCGGTCCCGGTGCCGGAGTGCAGGCTTATCCCGCCGGAATTCAGCGGGATCTCCGCGCGGTTCTGCGCGCTCCTGAGCGAAAAGGGGCTCAGTATATGGGATCCGAAGACCCGAAAAGGACTCCTGCGGAATCTGGTCCTGCGCAGGAGCGGTCTGACCGGGGAGATCATGCTGATCCTTTCCGCCGCCTCAGACGGCTTCAAAGGCGAACGGGAGACCGCCGAACAGATCCGCGCGGAATTTCCACAGGTCACCTCCGTGATCCTCAACATCAACCGGGAACCAAACGCCCCGTTCCCCGGGCGGAAGAACCGCATCCTGAGCGGTGCCGGCTTCCTCCGCGACATGATCTGCGGCGTTCCGGTCCGGATCGGGCCGCTGTCTTTCTTTCAGGTCAATACCCCCGCTGCCGAAGCGCTCTACCGCACCGCTGCGGAATTTGCGGCGGTAAAGAATACGGATACCGTGCTGGATCTTTACTGCGGGATGGGTACGATCGGCCTCTCCATGGCAGCGGACTGCGCGCAGCTGATCGGCGGGGAGATCGTGAATGAAGCAGTTGAAAGCGCCCGCAGAAACGCCGCGGAAATGGGCTGCCGGAATGCCCGCTTCCTGAGCGGCGACGCCGCCCAAATCGCGGATACCGTCATCCGCGAAGGGATCCGGCCGGACCTGATCATCCTGGACCCGCCCCGCCGCGGCTGTTCCCCGGACACCCTTCAGGCCGTACTGAAACTGGCTCCCGAACGCATCGTCATGGTCAGCTGCGACCCCGCCACCGCCGCCCGCGACTGCCGCATCCTCTGTGAACGGGGCTATACCCTGTCCCGCCTCCGCCCCGCCGACCTCTTCCCCGGAACAAAGCACGTGGAGACAGTATGCTGCTTGTACCACCAAAAGAAGGATTTCATTGCAGTGCCGTATGAGCCGAAGAATGCGGACTATCTAAAACAACTGAAATAAGCATGAGGACCATGAATCTGAGAGGCACCTGATATGAGTACCAGAAAAGAAATAGTTAGCAGTTTTTATGGCCAGTATGACGAAGATGGACGGACAACAAGATCGCGCCACGGTCAGCTGGAATTCTGTACAACGATGAATTACATCCACCGCTATGCAACCAAGGATTCTAAAATCCTTGAGGTTGGTGCTGGAACGGGAAGATACTCAATTGCCCTTGCAAGTGAGGGTGTGGATGTAACAGCGGTTGAACTGGTTGAGAGCAATCTTGCTGTCCTAAGAGAAAACAGCAAAGAGATCGCAAACATCAAATCATTCCAAGGGGATGCAACAGATTTGAGTCAATTTCCAGATAATATTTTTGATGTAACGCTATTCTTTGGCCCAATGTATCACCTGTATGAAACAGGCGAGGTGAACTGTGCGATTGACGAGGCAATTCGGGTCACAAAGCCCAATGGTGTGATTATGTTTGCCTTCCTATCTGTGTTTGCCATCATGTATGCAAACTATCTCTACGGAAATTGGGCTGAAGGGCAAGCAGAGAACTTTACAAATGAATATCAGGTAAAGCACTTTAAAGAACAGCTCTTTACAGGATACGATGTTACAGAGTTTGAGGAACTTTTTCACAACAAGCCTGTCGAATGGATAACAACAGCAGGTGTGGATGGACTGATGGAGCCCATCGAAAAGCGTTCTGACTTTTCTATGACGGATGAGGATTTCAAATCTTTTGCTGAATGGTATTTGTATTTTTCTGAAAAGCGGGAGCTATTAGGGACTACAAGTCATCTTCTGTATATCTGCCGTAAGCAGGCATAAGGTATAGACATAGTCGCACTTGTTGATTTATTTTATTTCTGTATTGATAATTCATGGAGACGGTGATCCAGTTGCTGGGCTGAAGCAATATGAAAAAAACTGACAAACTTACCGAACTCCTGATCACAGATATTCAGGATAAGATCATTCTTGAACCAGCCTGTGGTGCAGCGGATTTTTCTATATCCGCTTCCCGATATGCACAAAAAGTTTACTGTATTGATTTGGATCACAGCAGAATTTCCGGCAAAACCTTATGTAATAATGTTCATTTTCAAACAATGGATGCTGTCCGTATGACGTTTCCTGATAAATTCTTCGACTCTATTATCTTCTATAACGCATTTGCACATATTGAGAAACAATGGATTTTGATTCAAAAAGAATGCATGCGGGTTTTGAAACCCGATGGAGTATTATATATAGTTGGGACATGGAAATTGGACATAAATCTGATGCAGCAAATGTTTAGCAGTGAAGCGAAGCAGAAAAATGATTTTTTGATTGTATTGTTAACAAAAGCCTCATAAAAAGTTTGGACAGAAAACAACACGATAACAGTTTCTGAAAATACAAGCTGATAAAAATATTAAAATAAATCACGAAAAAGGTAGAATTCTACCTTTTTCGTGATTTATTTTTCTGATATAATTTTTCAAGATGTCAAAATAAATCGTCAAAAAGGTAGAATTCTGCGAAAAAGGAGATTTTCATGATTCACCGGGACCACTATTTAAAACTGCTCATCAAGAATAGAAACAATGGATTTCCGAAAGTGATCACAGGTATCAGAAGATGCGGCAAATCATTTCTCCTGAAGGAAATTTATGCCCGGTATTTACGTGAAACGGGCATAAAAGAAGAGCAGATCCTTATTATCGAACTTGATGATGACCGAAATCTGCAATTGCGCAACCCTATGGAACTGGGAAAATTCGTCCGCTCATTTTGTCAGGGAAAGCAGGAATGTTACGTTTTTCTTGATGAAATACAGATGGTCAATAAAATCATCAACCCGGTTTATACGGATGGGAAATACATCATTGCAAAGGGAAATGACGAAAACACCGTTACTTTTGTTGATGTGATCCTGGGTTTATCAAGAGAAGCAAATATCGACCTTTACGTAACGGGCAGTAATTCGAAAATGCTCTCTTCAGATATTGTCACGGAATTCAGGGACAAGGCGACAAATATTCACATAGGCCCCCTTTCATTTGAGGAATTTTTCAATTACGCGGGAGGGTCAGCAACAGAAGCCATATATGAATATATGCAATTTGGAGGGATGCCTCTGGCTGTTTTGAAAAAATCTCGGGAGAAACAGATCTATCTGAAGAACCTTTTTAAAACAACTTATTTCCGTGATATCCTTGAACATAATCGGCTTTCAAAAACTGAAGCTCTGGATGAATTATGTGACATACTCAGCACTTGTACAGGAGAGCTGATAAATGCGGAAAAAATTGCAAACACATACCAAAGCAAACGGCATGAAAAAATCGACAAAACAACTGTATCGAAGTATATCCATTTTTTCGAAGACGCCTTTATGATAAATGAAGCAAGAAGATATGATATTAAAGGGAAGCAGGAAATCGGTGCGTTGAGAAAATATTACTTTGCTGATCCCGGTCTGCGAAACGCGAGATTAAACTTTGTTTTTCCTGATGAAGGGCAGATCATTGAAAATATTGTATTCAACGAATTGATTTATAACGGTTACGCAGTGAGTGTCGGAACTTATGAGAAGGTTGAAAAAAACAGCGAAGGAAAAAGTATCAAGAAAACTTACGAGATCGATTTTTTTGCCGCAAAAAACCAGAGAATGTATTACATTCAAGTTGCTTCCGATATTTCCAACCCATTAACAAAACAAAGGGAACAAAAACCTTATATTGCATTGAATGATCAGATACAGAAGATCATCGTCATCAATAAACCAATTAAAGAGACAAGAGATGAAATCGGATTGACCGTGATCGGCCTTGCAGATTTTCTGCTTCGGTTCATAAAATAGAATTTTCAAATTTCATTTTTCCGCCGAAACAGGAGTGAGTGTGATATGAATATGGGCATATAAATGTTTGGTCCAAAATCGGTATGTTGAGACGTGCGTCCTTTTGTATACGCATAGGAAAAGCCCACATATGGGCAAGTTAGCTGCACAATAAAACTTACAGGAATATGGAAAGTTCAGCAAATTCGGGATATCCTGGGGAAAAATTCGGAGTCACAAACTAAAAAAATTTGCCAAAATTGGCAAAAAACTTCACCGGTAAGTGCTTGAACGAAATAAAGAGAATCAAATATCTGCAAAAAATTTAAGTCGCATACCTATGCTCGTGCACACACACTGCCGCCGTCAGCGGCGGAGAGCGGGAACAGAAACGGAGCTAAGCATGAAGATCATAGAATACGGGAAACAAAATAACGATATCATCATGCTGCTTCATGGCGGAGGGCTCTCATGGTGGAACTACAGAGCGGAAGCCGAGCTGCTCAGTGACCGCTTTCATGTCATACTGCCGGTTCTCGACGGACATGCGGACAGCGATAATGATTTCAGCACAATAGAAGAAAATGCAGGACGGCTCATCTCCTTCATCGAAAACGAATACGGCGGCACTGTTCTGCTCATCGGAGGGCTTTCCCTCGGCGCTCAGGTGCTGACGGAAATGCTGACACAGCGGAAGGATATCTGCCGGTATGCCGTTATTGAAAGCACCTCTGTTATTCCTTCCAAAATAACAAACGCGCTGATCGGCCCGGCATTCGCTTCGAGCTATGGCCTGATCCGGAAAAAATGGTTCGCGCATATGCAATTCCGTTATCTGCGTATGCGCGAAGATCTGTTCGGGGATTATTACCGGGACACATCGAAAATTTCGAAAGACAACATGACCGCGTTTCTGAAAGCCAACACAGCATATAAAATAAAGCCGGGTTTTCAGGACACAACTGCTGATGTACGCATGATCGTCGGGGAAAAAGAACAGAAAAATATGCTCCGCTCCGCAGAATCGCTGCATGAGATGCTGCCCGAAAGCAGTCTCGAAATAAAGAAAAGCCTGTATCACGGGGAATATTCCATCAATCACCCGGAGAACTATGTAAAAGAGCTGCTTGAAATGATCGCATAAAAAAAAGCCTCCATCGATATTGAAGGCACCCAGCCGGCGGCAGGTCAAGACAGCAGTACTGATGTCAACAGGGAGGAAGGGCTGCACAGAAATCATGGATGTTTGTATAATCAACAGGAGCGTACAAAAACAGAGCCGTATGCGTGATGGCAGGGGAACAGTATGATCAGATTTGAGGAAATAACCAACAAAAACATCTGGAAAGTATGTGTTCTGGAACCTTTTGAGGACCAGAAAGATTTCGTTGCGGAAAACATACAGAGTCTGGCGGAAGCTTTCGCCACGAGGAATGAAGGGAACAATGCCCTGCCGCTGGCGGTTTACAATGATGATGTGCTGATCGGGTTTGTCATGATCGGAAAAGGAACCGTCGGCAACGAAGACGAGAGTGAGCTGATCAAAGAAAACTACAGCATTTGGAGACTGATGATCGATAAACGATACCAGGGGCAGGGTCTGGGGAAACAGACCCTGGATGCTGCAGTTTCTTTGATCCGTACATTTCCGTTTGGCGAGGCAAAAAAGGTCTGGCTTTCTTATGAACCGGAGAATACCCGGGCGAGAACGATTTATCAAAGATACGGCTTCGCGGAGAACGGAGAAATGTGCGGCAACGAGATCGTTGCGGTGCTTGAGCTGTGATCCGGGGCTGTATCCCGGTCAGCAGCTCATCCTCATTCTATCCCGGAATCTGTATTTTTGCGGAAATTTTAACACCGCAGAACCAGCGTCCGGAAGTTTTCTCCAACCGGGGAAGATGTATTCGGATCAGAAAAAATAAGCGGAGGTACTTTACCTTGAAAAAATACCTGGCACCGGTTTTTATGCTGGCCGTCTTTGAAACGGTCGCGGTCACGCTTTGGCTGACGAAAGGCAATCTGTTTTATCTCTTTAATTTCAGCTACATCGGGCTTTCAATAGCGCTCGGCATGTTCCTGTTCATCCGGAAGCACAAACACGCCCGGCGGATCGTTCAGCTGCTCGTTGGGACGTACATGCTGGTCTATCTGGGGCTCATCTGCAGGGAAAACATGCAGATCGAGGGCTTCTGGTACTATCTGTTTGCGGGCGTATTTGAAGCAGCCACGATCCACTACGCGGTTGCAAAGATCTTCGGCCCGCTGCTGTTCGGCAGGGGCTGGTGCGGATATGCCTGCTGGACCGCGATGGTGCTGGACTTTCTGCCGTATAAGGTTCCGGCCGGGCCTCGGAAGAAGATCGGATGGATCCGCTATATCACGTTCGCCGCCTCGCTGATCTTTGTCGCGGCCCTGTTTCTCGCTGAAGCCGCAAATATCGAGCGGATCATGTTTTGGGCATTTATCGCCGGGAACCTCGCTTACTATGCGGTGGGTATCGCGCTCGCGTTTCTGTTCCGGGACAACCGGGCCTTCTGCAAATATATTTGTCCGGTCACCGTATTTTTGAAACCGATGAGCTATTTTTCACTGATGCGGATCAAATGCGACAAGAGCAAATGCATCTCATGCGGTAAATGCAAACGGGTCTGTCCCATGAATGTGGATATGACCGATAACTCCCGAAAACGCGCAAACGGGACCGAGTGCATTTTATGCATGGAATGCGTCCGGAACTGTCCAAAGAACGCACTGTAAACCGCACCGGGATCCCGCCCGGCCATTCAAAGGTACACACTGCTTTGACCGGATCAGGCACCTTTGAAATAAACAGCCTGCCACATCGGCAAGAACAGGCAGCTTTTTCCCCTCTCATCACAGAAAAAGACCCGCCGCTGTCATGCGGCGGTATCTTTTTTTAAGACAGCCAACGCTGCATGCGGGAGCCTTTTGACAGGCCACAGGCCCCCAAAAACAGGCATCCCAGAAAAACAAAAACCGGGGACAAAACCCGCGCGCCCCTCATAAACAACATATGCCCTGCCATACGAAAACACGCCCCTGATCGAAATTTTTACAACCGGATGGGAACTTCCCGCAGCAAACTCTGCGAATTAAATAATAATTTACATTAAAAAATACAGTATTATACGCATTTTTGGAATTAATCATTTATACTATTATAAGAAATAATCTAAAAACCCAAAGGGGAGGGGGACCGGTATGAAGGAGCATAGCGGATATTGTTTGTTATTTTCCAATAAGTGGAAAAATTTGTTTTTGATCCTCATGGCTTCAGTGCTGTTTTGCCTTGCTGCGGGCACGGCACAGGTCAGCGCGCAATGCAATGCGGGCGAGTACCCGGTAGATCTGATTCTGCTGGATCAAAGCGGGGCCCAGAAAGCATACAGCGGTGACCACCTGATGGATATGAACGGGGAAATCACCACAGGCAGCGGCAGTATCTTCATTGTTCCGTTTGCGGTCCGCGCACCGCTTCGGGATAAAACGACCGACCAGATCGTAGGGTACGGGATCGCTGAACTGCCCCAGGACGGACTCAAAAGTACAGGGAAACAAACGGTCTGCCTGCAGTTTAGAACCGGGAACAGTTTCTATAATCAGGGAGATCCGATCAGCTATGATCCGTCAGTACACTATATCGATACGACCAGCCGGCGCGAACTTCGTCTGGTCCATAACATAAACTCCGGATATACCCCTCCGCTTGGATATAACGAGTGGAACCCGGATCAGGGGAACAACATCAGTGATACAGCTCCGCTCGGCTACAACTGGAACGGAACAAATGCATACGCAGATCACGGTGAGATCACCCTGAAAGAAACAAAACCGCTCGCGTATTATGTCAACATCGTTCCGGATCAGGCAGGGCTGACATTTACCGATGCGGATGAAGTATATGTCCGCGTCAGCAACCTGCACCAGTCCAACAACTATACCTATGCCTGTCAGAAAGTGACAGCAGACTATCTGAATGCGGATGGCTCCTATACGGTACCGATCACACAGTGGTACACTGACTCGAACTGCACGAATCCGTCAGATGACACATTCACAGGCAATGAAAAGGAAGTAAAGACCGAACTGACCGTAAAAGTCGGCACAGCCCATTTCGGCATCGTTGAGAACAGCGGTGCGGTCAACAAGTTCGAAGTTGTCAGCTATTCGGATGTCACCGCTGAAGATCAGTCGGACCGTTCATCCACTGAAACGGATACCTCGGTCAATTACTACGACACGATGACACTGAAAAAACACGTGCCGGAAAAGAAACTCGACCCATCCCTCGAATCGCTTTTATCGACCTACAACTTCGTAACGATCTGCGATCCGGCCGTATCAGAGACCAACACAAGGTATACCAACGTCAACTGTTCCGGAACCGTCATGGATATTGATCCCGGCGAATTGTATATGGCCGACAAACATCTGATGGGCGGCATCATCATCCGCGGCAAATTTGACGGCACACACCCCTTCGCGGCAGACTCCGGATATCTTACCGAACCCTCCTACGTCGGGATCCTCCCGCCGGTAACGTCCGGTGATCAGCTCAGCATCAACGGAAGAAACCAGAATCCCAATCCGCCGGTATTCTATGTCGGAGAAGGCAACACCGTTTTCAGTGTCAAACAAAACGCAGATATTGGCGATGTCGTAAACGGAGTACACTACACCAACGGTGTGAACCGGCACGGCGCAACCTATGTCAGTACGGATTATGTTGACTGGGACGCGGTGAACGGCTCCGTGACCCGGGCTTCCAATGCAATGGCGGCAAAAGGCACCCATGTGACGATCACTGCCGACGGACAGACCGTAGAAGTTCATGGCGGGACCAACACGGTGATCGAAAACCCGAACAACTATCTCTTTTCGGTAAAATTTACCGATATTCCGCAGCTGGATGACCCGGAAGCACTCCCGACCGTTGTTTCCATCCTGGATACCGGTTCGGAACAGGACCCGGTAAAACTGCCTATGATTACATCCATCAACGGGAAGGAAGCCGGCGGTTTCCTGAGCTCAGCATGCGCAAACAGTTCATGCGATATCGAAGACGGACTGGGAATGTCGATCGTCTGGAATTTCCCGAATGCCCGTGTCGTCACCTGCCAGGCCCAGAGCCCTGAAGTCGGACACATCATTGCCCCCAAAGCGCTCGTTCTGATGGATAACAATTCACAATTCAATGGCGGTGTTATTTCCAACGCGGCATTTAATAATGCAGAGGGACACGTCTGGGCTTACAAAGGCAAAAAAGGGTCGCTGACCCCGACAGAAATCGGTTTCACGGTTCAGAAAAAGCTGGACGGATCAATTCCCGAGACTTCCGGCCAATTCACGTTCCTGCTGGATGAACTCACCGGCGGTGAATGGGTCAATTTCGATACCCAGACCGATGCATCCGGTCAGGTCAGTTTTGTAAAGATCGAATATGATTCGGCAGCCACACACTGGTACCGCATCAGTGAAAAAACGACCGATCTCCCGGAGAACATCACAGGCGATGACTCCTGGTATATCGTCAGGGTCGTCGTAACGGAGATCGTTGACGAGGTGACCGAAGACATTTCCTATGAGGAAGAGCATACCGTCTATAAGGTCAAAGCAGATCAAAAAGATTCCCTGCTGAACAATGACGGCACGATCAATGAAAGCGCTCTGGAAGCTGCACAGGCGGCCGCCGTCGAAGATATCACCTTCCTGAACACCACTGAGCAGGACAAATCCGGCACCGCATTCCTCTCAAAAAATTGAGAGGGGCGCATAAGTTGACCCGACCGGTCAATGTCTGGCATGCCTATACAACCCGTGTTAAGAAGCAACAACATCTTCGGATGGAACAAAAATGGACAGGAAGTGACCTCCTTCTGCCCATTCGCCAAAGTTATTGTAAAACTTGTGGCGTGATTAGAAGCCCATTAGTGCTGATCCGCCGATCAATGGGTATGCGTAATCTTTATCTCCATCTTGGTAGCTGATAATCTCACCCGAGAGTTTATCTCGATAGTCCTCCGGGAGCATTCTGAACAGTTCATTAAATTTTTCCTTCGTTTCATAATACTTTGACAACTGATTTACCAGTGGACAGCGATAACCACCAGACCTAAAAATCCTATCTATCTGAGGGACAAACTTCTTATCAGCTGCAAGCTCCTTCAAGAAGGATATCAGCACTTCCCCATCATTCTCATCACTGGCAAAGCTCCATAGGGCACCATTCCCACTACTACTGATCATGTCAAC
>CADBKS010000007.1 GCA_902795255.1 uncultured Chloroflexota bacterium | reverse complement strand
AAGGTGCTTGGACACGTCGGCCGTCTGGTAGACGGTGCGAAGCAGCATGGCCGTGAACATCGGGATATCGGGCAGCCCGACTCCCGCAAGCCCAAGACCTGTTCCTTCGACACCGGTGATCAGCCCGAATGAAAAATACATTGCCTATGTCACAAGCGACGGCGTTCATGACCAGATCGCGCTGCTGCGTCTGGAAGAATATGACTGGCCGCGGCTGTGGATCAAAGGTGCGGATTTTTACATGCAGCCGGAGTGGAGTCCGGACGGCAGGCATTTTGCCTGGGCGGAATGGGACCATCCGGAAATGCCCTGGAGCGGTTCAAGGGTCATGCTGGCGGCGTTTGATCCGGTGTCCATGGATCTCGTTTCCGTAAAACGCATTGCGGGCGGTGCCGAAGCGGAGGCCCCCGGCGGGCGTTCCCATCCGGCTTCCTGTCCGCATTTTTCTCCGGACGGGAAAAAGCTTTGTTTTATTGAGATGGGAGATGAATGGGACGACCTGGTCTGTTATGATGTGGAAAGCGGAAGCCGGCAGACGCTGATTGAAGGGGACGGGTTCCTGCTCGCGGAGCCTGCTTTTTCCCAGGGGAACTGCTCCTATGCCTGGTTCGCGGACAGCCGGCGGATCGCTTATACCCGTATCTGCGGCACAAAAAGTGAGGTGCGGGTCCTCGATCTGGAAAGTCTGCAGGACCGCCGGATCTCACCGGCGCATCTGACCTCCTTTGAGCAGATCTGTGTATCTCCGGACGGTCGTGTGGCGGCCGTTGCGGCGGGGCCGCTGGATTTTTCCCAGGTCATCGTGATGAAGCGGGATGAATTTGAAGTGGTTTACCGGGTCAATGATCTTGTGCTGGATGCTTCTTTTGTGTCTCTGCCCCGTGAGATCAGTTTCAAACACAGCGGGGGGATCACGGTCCACGCGCTCTATTATCCGCCGTGCAGTCCGGATTACGGCTGGCACGGTGCCCCGCCCGCGATCGTGCAGATCCACGGCGGCCCGACCGGCAAGGCGGACCAGAGCTTTTCAGCGGAGACGGCTTATTTCTGCTCCCTCGGTTATGCTTATGTCCGTCTGAATTACCGCGGCAGCGCCGGGTACGGCCGGACTTATCTGGAGAGCCTGAACGGGCACTGGGGCGAATATGACGCCGCGGATGCCGCGGCTCTGGCCGACTATCTGGCGAAAAACGGCCTGGCGGATCCGGGCCGCATGCTGATCACCGGCGGAAGCTCCGGCGGGTTTACCGTACTGAATACGCTCGTCCATTATCCGGCAGCCTACACGGCAGGTGCCTCGCTTTACGGCGTATCCGACCTCTTCGGCCTTGCCCGCAGCACCTGGAAGCTGGACTATTACAAGTGGTCGCCGCTTTACCATGCGGAAGAGATCCGGGTGCCGCTGGCGGTCTTTCAGGGAGACAGCGACGCGGTCGTCCCGAAAGAGCAGTCCGAAGGGCTCCTGAGCCGGCTGCAGGTCCCGCATGTCTTCAGACTATATGAAGGCGAAGGTCACGGTTTCCGCAAACCGGAGCATATCAAAGACTATCTGCTTACGCTTCACGCGTTCCTGCAGCAGTATCTGTGAGAGACCGGATGAAAATAAAGGATCACCGCCGTGAGTGAGAAGATCAGCCTGACCGCGCAAACGGTCTCCCGTCTGCCGGATCCGGACGGGGAGACCGCGGTGCGCTTCTGTCCGAAATGCGGAAGACGGATCCCCGCGGACCGGGACCGCTGTGCGGCCTGTGCGAATACCGGTGAGATCCCGCGTCCGCGGCTTCCGCTGAAACAGAAGCTGCGGATCCTGGCGGCGGTGATCCTGTTTTTGCTGATCCTCCTGTTCGGGCTGGATCTTGCGGTCCGCAGCGCCGGGCCGCTTCCCACAGCTGTTCCGGCGGAGGTGCACGGGACAGCTGTCCCCGTGCACCTGATCCCGTAAGACGATAAACCGGGCTGATCGGGCCGGCCGCGCAGCTCCTGCCGGTGGGTACCGCCGGCTTCATACGGGGTTCTTTTCTTCCTTTCGGCTGTTGTGCACTCGTCAAAAGGGAACTTCTGCCGCGGCAAATGCACCGTTTTTTGTAATAACCGGCCGGATCCCGCATATACAGCAGGACAAACCGTGTTATAAATGGAATATACCTTTGAGGATTATGTCTTGATTTCGGGAATAATTCTCCATAAATATGTTATAATGTGAAAAATCTGATCAACGATTCAGAGTGAATTACTGTCCTGTACAGTCGTGGGGCCTTTTATTTTTTCCGTACTTTAACCTGTTAATGTAAAAACAATATCGACTAATAATATAATGTCCAATGCCCCCTGGACATTCTGTTACCCATCATTATGATAAGGTGAAACTTTTTTATGAAATCTTTAACATTAGAGAATGCAACCCTTGCCCAATTGCGTAAAATTGCGGCCGATATGGATATTCCCAATGCCAACCGGCTCAAAAAAGACAACCTGACCGTTCAGATCCGCCACGCGGAAGGCCTGAAGGAAGGAAAGGAGATCCGGGGCGGGGTGCTTGAGATCCAGAACGAGGGGATCGGTTTCCTGCGCCAGAATTATCAGATCAACCCTGAGGATGTTTATATCTCCCAGGCGCAGCTGCGCCGCTGGGACCTGCGCAACGGAGACCAGGTGATCGGTCTGTGCCGGCCGCCCCGGGAGTCTGAGCGGCACTGGGGCCTGCTCAAGGTCGAATCGATCAACGGCCTGACGCCGGAAGAAGCCCGCAACCGCAAATCTTTCGAGTCCATGACGCCGATCTTTCCGAACAAACGCTTTGACCTGGAAAACAAGAGCGGCGGTCTCGCGACCCGTCTGATCAACCTGATCGCCCCGATCGGCCGCGGTCAGCGCGGTATGATCGTTTCCCCGCCGAAAGCGGGTAAGACGACCATCCTGAAGCAGATCGCCAACGCGATCTCTGCTGCTTATCCCGAAGTCCATCTGATCATCGCATTGATCGGTGAACGTCCGGAGGAAGTGACCGATATGGACCGCTCGGTCGACGCGGAAGTGGTTGCATCCACTTTTGACGAACCGGTGACCCAGCACGTGCGGACCTCTGAAATCACCCTGGAACGCGCCAAACGTCTGGTGGAAAACGGCAAGGATGTGGTCATCCTGCTGGACAGCCTGACCCGGCTGGCTCGTGCCTATAACATGACCGTCCCGCAGTCCGGCCGCACACTTTCCGGCGGTATGGATCCTTCGGCAATGTACCCGCCGAAACGCTTCTTCGGTGCGGCCCGCAACCTGGAAGAGGGCGGTTCGCTGACGATCCTTGCGACGGCGCTGGTCGATACCGGCTCCCGTCTGGATGATGTCGTTTACGAAGAGTTTAAGGGAACCGGGAATATGGAGCTCCATCTTTCCCGAAAGCTGCAGGAACGCCGGATCTTCCCGGCCATTGATATCGAAAAATCCGGCACACGCCGTGAAGATCTGCTGCTGGGTCCGGATCTGATGCCGCGGGTCTGGCTGATGCGCCGTATGTACATGCAGATGATCAGCACCCCGCCGCAGGGCGCCGGGATGGACAATGCCGTCGCGACGGAAGCGATCATCCAGCGGATGGCGAAGGCCAAGGATAATCTGACCTTCCTTGAAAATCTTACGGAGGGGAATTAATTGAATCAGAATTTTCGGAAAACGGAGCCCGAACCGCAGCGGGAACCGAAACAGACAGCCGGATGGCTGCCGGCGGTCCTCTGGGCTGCGGCACTCCTCTGTGTCGGTTTTATGGGGATCGTGATCGCCCAGCGGACTGCCGTGATCCGCGGAACGGAAGTGACGCAAAGCAGTTCCGCTGAAAATTCCTATGTGGAGAACCTTGTTTCCAACCCGTCCCTGCCCGAGATGAACGCGATGGAGACGAAAACGGAAGCGGATTCGCTTCCCCGACTGGCTTCTGCGGAGACGCATATGCCGGAAAACCAGCGTATGGAAGCAGTGACCTATACCATCCAGACGGGGGATTCCATTTACGGGATCGCCAATGAGTTCGGTCTGGAACCGGAGACGATCCTCTGGTCCAATTACAATGTGCTTTACGATGATGCCCATAACATCTCGGTCGGTGATGAGCTGATCATCCCGCCGGATGACGGCATTTACGTGCAGTGGAAGGAAAGCGACCAGCTCCAGCGCCTTGCGGACAAATACCGCGTGGAACTCAAAGACGTCCTTGCCAGCCCGGTCAATAAACTGGATATCACCAACCCGGTCGTGTATGAATACTCGGCTAATTCCGGCGTCAAGAAAGTCATCGCCGGTCCGGGCGGCTGCGAATGGGATTACCGGGCATACGGCAACGGCAGCTTCGTCTGGCCGACCGCTTCACACTCACTGGTCGGGAACGATTTCTGGTCCGGTCATATGGGCGTTGACCTCGCGACCGTGACCGGCGGCCCGATCTATGCGGCAGACGGCGGTACGGTGATCTATGCCGGTGCGATCAGCGGCGGTTACGGGATCATGGTTATGATCGATCACGGCACCGGCTATCAGACACTCTACGCCCACCTTTCCGGGGTTGCTGTAAGCTGCGGCCAGGGCGTCTCACAGGGTCAGCTGATCGGGTACGGCGGCAGCACCGGTAATTCGACCGGGCCCCACCTGCACTTCGAAGTGCGGTACGGCGGCGGCTACGTCAATCCGTGGCAGTTCCTGTAAAAATTTTGATCTGTTATCGGCCAGCCCGTGCATTCGCACGGGCTGTTTTTGTATCAGTGAAAAACCACCTGCTAAGCAGGCGGAGTCGAAGAGCTTTAGCTGAAGGCAGTCGTATTTCAGCCTGTTATTGAGCCTGTTAAACCCATGCCGGTAAAACATGTCTGTTGTAACTGAACAAATAACCTGGGGTGCCGGGGCCGACGGGTGAGCGAAGCTCAGCCCGATCGGCCCCGGCTAATATAACAAGGCGCGGCAGGCAGCTTATGCAAACACACGAGCAACCGGGCCGCGCCATGCGAAGCACTCTCTTTCGATTGCCATGTACACTGCACAAAGAATGCACCGATATGAACTGGCGAGCGCGCAGATAGGAGCAGCGTAATCTATCATCGCAGCCTGTGGCCCTGAATCTCTGTATGATGGGATCCGCTCATATCGGTTCGTGGTATTTTATTGAGCAGCCGGGCCGGCCCTCCGGGCTCATGGCTTCGATCAGGAAGTGGACAGTGCCTCGGTAAGCGGAGACGTCGAAGACAAATTCCGTTTCATCCGTCCAGTCCGTCAGCTGCGTGTAGGCTTCATCATCCGCTGAGATGCTGATCCGGTAAAGCGGGCTGATGCCCTCTGTCTGTGTGGAGGTGACGCGGATATGCGCCGTAAGGTCCGTGACAGATATATTGGCGCCGACGGCAATGATGCGGTCGACTTCGGACCGGAATTCATCGAGGTCCCGGTAAAACAGGTCCGGCGCGTCCTGACCGCGGATCAGCGCGTCCAGGTAAGAGGCATATTTTCTGCTGACCCGTTCCGCGCCTTCCCCGTTGACATGGTTGAAGTCAAACATCAGTTCGTCACCGAGCCATTCTTCACGTCCGCGGAGATAGTTCAGATTGACGTAATCGATCCCGTGTTCGGCTGCGAAGGCCGTGTAAAAGTCAACGGCATCCTGATAACCTGCGATCCGCCAGAGGTTCATCACGCTTGTCGGGGCCGATACCAGGAACAGGCGGACGCCGTTTTCTTCACAGAGTGAAACGATCTCCCGGAGGGCGGCTTCCTTCTTCGGATCGACTTTCGCCGGGTCGTAGCGGATCGGGGCGTAGTCTGGGATATCTCCGGTCTGGTAAGAATAGATGAAACCGCTGTCCGTGTAGAGATCCGGCGGAGATAGACGCTGTGTGTAGTTATTGCCGCGTAATTCCTGTTTATCCCGCAGGTTTTCCCGGATCTTTTCAGCGGTGAAGTTATTGCGGAAGCGGTATACAAGGGAGACTGCATCCGGATATTCCTCAGGCCGGAAAGCATTTCGCAGGTAATCCAGCCGGTTTTTCCCGTGCAGCCGATCCAGTACGATCACCTTGGCCAGTGTGGAGTCGGATTCAAGCATCCCGTCCCAGGAAACGCCGAGAACCGCGTACTGCGGATGGAAGCGGCTGATAAGTTCCCGGAGCATGTAATAGCTGGATTCGACCGGCTGCAGGCCGCTGGCCGCGTTGAACACACAGTCCAGCCCGGTGACTTCTTCAAAAACAGCCGGGTCAAATGTGCGCAGCATCCGGGAGGCTCCGGCAAAGACGAGGTCGATATGGTCCTGATGGGCTTCTGCCTTGTTTTTCAGGATCCGGTTGAAATAGATCGAGTAATCGGCCGGTTCGATAAGATACAGGATCAGCGCCCGGCCCGCGATGAGGAGTGCCAGAAGACAGAACAGGGAAAGGATCCGTTTTGTGATTTTGCTCATTCCGCTGCTCCTGTTCAGAAATTTGCGTAAATGAAGTTCATCGCGATGTCCTCTCCCGTTCCGGCGAAGAGGATGATCATGTAGATCAGGATCACATAGACCAGGTCGCGGATCGGGAAGGGTGTTTTCGCCTTGACCGTTTCCCATTTGCCGGATTCGCAGAGTAGATCCACGAGCAGCATCATGAGCGTCCCTGCCAGAACGACATAAACATCCTGCGGGCGCATCTGCGGGAAAAGCTCCAGCGGGTGAAGCAGCAGCTTCCGGTTGATCCCTTTAAAGATCCTGCCGAGCATCTGCAGTGCGGTGTGCACACTGTCGGCGCGGGAGAAGAAGCGGAAAAAGCAGATCAGCAGGAAGGTCCTGCAGATCCGGAACAGTTTCCAGACCCTGTTTCCCGCAGTGATCCTGAAAGCATTCCGGAGCTTTTCGTAAACCGGGTCCAGCGCCTGGCTGATCATCATGACGGCCAGGTTCAGCCAGCCCCATAACAGAAAGGTCCATGCGGCTCCGTGCCACAGGCCGGTGGCGGACCAGACCCAGAACATCGCGAAATAGGAAGTGGCGAGTTTCGCGGCTCTCGGACCGAAACGTCCCCGCAGGTTTTTGGCGGTGCGCTGCATTGCTTTGCTCATGGAGAGCGGATAGAACACGTAATCGCGGAACCAGTGCCCGAGAGACATATGCCAGCGGCGCCAGAAGTCATCCACCGAGACGGCAAAATAGGGCTGTTCAAAGTTTTTTTCGATCGTGATCCCGAGAATATGCGAGACGCCGGAGACGATATCCATATAACCGGAGAAATCCGCGTAGACCTGGATCCCGTAGAGGATGGTGACGAAAATGATGTGGATCCCCCAATAGCTGCTGTAATTGCCGAATATTTCATTCACCGAAGCTGCCAGTTTATCGGCGATGATCAGCTTTTTGAAATATCCCCAGAGGATCCGGCTCAGGCCCTGACAGAGACGGTCATAGGAAAAACGGTTCCCGGCGAAAAGGGTCTCTCCCAGACTGTCGAAGCGGCTGAACGGCCCCTGGATGATATGCGGGAAGAAGGAGACAAAGGTCAGGTAGCGGAAAAAGTTCCGTTCGGCGCTGTACTTTTTCCGGGAGACGTCGATCATGTAGCCGATCGCGTCAAAGGTATAAAAGGACATGCCCAGCGGTACGATCAGGGACAGCGTGCCGGTGGGAGCGTCCGCTCCGAAGAGCCGGAACAGGGGGCTGAGGATCTCCATCAGAAAGTTCCCGTATTTCAGGACGATCCAGACGCCGAGCGTCAGCACCAGCGCACCGCTGATCCACAGCCGTTTTTTCCGGCCGGAGGCTTTGCGGAGTGCGGCTTTGGTTTCCTTATCGGCGGCTTCCGCCTGGCGGGCTTTGAGGCGTGTGTTTTCCTTCTCCAGCTGCAGCGCGGTGAACCAGGTGATGAGTGTGCAGCTCAGGATATAAAACAGGTACCGGTACCCGCTCCACGCGTAAAAAACGAGGTTCCCGGCCAGGATCACTATCCAGCGGAACTTCCCCGGGACGGTAAAGTAAAGCAGCCCAAGGATCAGCAGAAAACACAGAAAGGTTATACTGAATATCGACATGGCTCTTATTATACCCGAAGACCTTTCTCCGGCGTCCGAATGCCTGTACCGGCGGGCAGAACAGGAATATGGGGCTCCCTGCACATCAGCTTCCCGGACACAGCGTCAGAGCGGAAGCAGCCAAAAAATCAAGTTTCACGTTTCTCTTGTTTATCCTGCGAATTCTGGTATAATGATTTAAGTCGGGCGCATAGCTCAGTTGGTTAGAGCGCTTGTATCACACACAAGAGGTTCGGGGGTTCGAGTCCCTCTGCGCCCACAGAACAGGAAAAGAAGAGCGATCTTCTTTTTTTGTTTTAATCAGCCCTTATGTCATGATTCTGATGCACCCTTCCCTGCGGGCTTTATAATCATGGCTTAAGACGTGACCACCCGCCATGATTCATTGAAACCAAACGCCCGGTGCCGGGCGACATTTCCTTTCTGAAGTCAGGTCAATGGCGGGTGAAAGAGGTAAAAATGAGTGATAAACGTGTATTGACCATTCAGGATATTTCCTGTGTCGGGCAGTGTTCACTGACGGTAGCGCTTCCGATCATTTCGGCCTGCGGGCTGGAGACCGCGATCCTGCCTTCCGCCGTTCTTTCTAACCATACCGGCGGGTTTAAGAGCTGGACGTTCCGGGACCTGACCGAAGATATGCCCGCGATCGAACAAAAGTGGATCGAGGAAAACATTCAGTTTGACGCGATCTATACCGGCTATCTCGGCAGCGCCCGGCAGATCGAATATGTGAAGCATATTTTCGAAACCTGCGGCAAGCCGGGCTGCATCCGTGTTGTGGATCCCGCCATGGCGGATAACGGAAAGCTCTATTACGGCTTCGACATGGATTTTGTCCGTGAAATGGCAAAGCTGTGTGCTGCGGCGGACTACATCCTTCCGAATATCACCGAGGCCAGCCTGATCACCGGAATGGAATACCGGGAGACCTATGATGAGGCCTATGTGGCCGAGCAGGCGGAAAAACTGGCCGCGCTCGGTCCGCATACGGTGATTCTGACCGGGATCAGCTATGAACCTTCTACGACCGGCGTCGTCGTTTATGAGAACGGGAAGATGGCCTATTACCGGCACCACCGTCTGCCGAAAGGCAGCCACGGGACCGGCGACATTTATGCTTCCTCCTTCACCGGGGCCCTGGTCCGGGGTTTTTCCGCCTATGACGCGGCAAAGATCGCCGCGGATTACACGGTCAAATGCATCGAAAACACCCAGGGGGATCCGGATCACTGGTACGGAGCGAAATTCGAGAAAGCGCTTCCGGAGCTGATCAAAGCACTGGGCTGATCTCCGCGCGAAGAAAAAATTCAATGTCCCGTGCCGGTATCAATAACCGGCACGGGATTTTTTTAAGATTCGGCGATGCATTCAGCCGGGACACGGATCGATCTGCCGCGCTTTTTTATTGTGTGGATTTTCCCGCTTCAGGTCATGAGTCGGAGCTGACAGATTGGTTTACTGTCATGGCTCATCATTCAGTTCACCGGTATGCAGCCCTTATTTGTTTCCGGATAAGCGGATAATTCGCAAATGATTGGCAGGTAATTAGCAGGTAATTAGCAGATAATTAGCAGAAAATTGGCAGTATGACTGCTGACCAGGACGATGGAAGGATGAAAAGCGGTGTTCCTCGTCTCCGATGATCATAAAAAATCTGACCTGTGCGCAGGCAGTGTCAGGAGAAGGTGTTTGGGATCGGCTGTTTTCCGCTGTCCGGGACTGTTACAGGAAAAATGTCATAAAAATCCACTGTATTTTCTCATGACGGAGCGGAAAAGAATATAATCTTGCTCATGAGTAAAAACAATTTGTTCCGACGAATTCGAAGCATCAACCGCAAGTGAAGAAAAGCCGCGGCCGTTTGAACATTTAATTTGTTTATTACTCCGCAGGCGCGGAGATTTTTTTATTAATTCGGCAAAAGCCATCATAAATGGAGCAATTATCATGTCTGAAAAGATCAATAAAGTGTTGTTAGCCTACTCGGGCGGTCTGGACACCTCGGCCATCATTCCGTGGCTGATCGATACCTATCACTGTGAAGTCGTCTGCTACTGCGCCAACGTCGGGCAGGAAGAGGAACTGGACCATCTGGAAGAGCGCGCGAAGGCCTCCGGCGCCAGCAAACTCTACATCGATGACCTCGTTGAACCGCTCTGCAAAGAATACATCTGGCCGCTGGTCAAGTCCGGTGCTGTTTATGAACGCAAGTACTACCTCGGCACCTCCATCGCCCGCCCGATCGTCGCCAAACGTCTGGTCGAAGTCGCACAGCAGGAACACGCGGACGCGATCTGCCACGGCTGCACCGGCAAGGGCAATGACCAGGTCCGTCTCGAAAACGGCATTCATTCCCTGGATCCTTCCCTGAAGATCATCGCCCCGTGGCGTATCTGGGATTTTACCTCCCGTGAAGACCTGCTTGCCTACCTGGACAAGAAGGGGATCGGCTATCCGGACTCCGCGAAGAACCCGAAGCTCTTCAGCCGCGACCGCAATATCTGGCACATCTCCCATGAAGGCGGCCCGATCGAGAATATCGACGCCGAACCGGATGAATCCTTCTGGGTGCTGACCGTGTCCCCCGAAGCGGCCCCGGATAAACCGGAATACGTTGAGATCGAATTCGAAGCCGGTGAAGCGGTTGCCGTCAACGGGAAGAAGATGACCCCGGGCCAGATCGTTCACGAACTGAACCTGATCGGCGGACGCAACGGGATCGGGCGCTGTGATATGGTCGAGAACCGCCTCGTCGGAATGAAATCCCACGGTCTGTATGAGACCCCGGGCGGCACGATCCTCTGCACGGCCCATTCCGAACTGGAATTCATCACCTGCGACCGCGAGACCATGCACTTCAAGGATACCGTTTCCCCGAAATACGCGGAACTCGTTTACAACGGCATGTGGTTCAGCCCGCTTGTCCAGTCTCTGAATAAGTTCTTTGATGAAACCAACAAGTATGTTACCGGTTCCATCAAACTGAAGCTTTACAAGGGCAACATTATGATCGCCGGACGCAAAGCCAAATACAACCTCTATAATGAGAACTTCGCTTCCTTCGGTGATGTCTCCCTCTATGACCATAAGGATGCTACCGGCTTCATCACCTGCTTCAGCCTCCCCGGCAAAGTGATCGCGATGATGAAAAAGGAAACCGGTCTTCAGGACTGAGTAAAATATGACAGTGGGGACGGTTCTGTCCGACACCTTTTTGTGTCAGACCGGACCGTCCTTTTTGATATGAGCGGCAAACGGGGGCCGTGCCCCTGCCGCTTCTGGAATACAAGGAGATCCTATGCAGAAAAACACCCTCTGGTCAGGCGGACGGCTCGAAGCCGCGCTGAATCAGTCCATGGCGGACCTGAACCGTTCGCTGGATATCGATAAAAGGATGGCCGAACAGGATATCCGCGGGTCGCAGGCCTGGGCAAAGGCGATCTGCAAATGCGGGATCCTGAGCGAGTCGGAGTATGACCTGATCCGCAGCGGGCTCGACCGGGTTTGGACCGAGATCCGGGACGGAAATTTCATTTATCATGATACCGACGAGGATATCCATACCGCGGTGGAACGCCGTCTGACGGAGATCATCGGCCCTGCCGGCGGGAAGCTGCATACCGGCCGCAGCCGCAATGACCAGGTCGTGACCGATTTCCGGATGTGGATGCTGGATACGGTCCCGGAACTGGACAAACAGCTGCGTTCCCTGCAGGAGTCGTTTATCGAACGGGCGAAAAAAGACGCGGACGTTTATGTCTCCGGCTATACCCATTTCCAGCAGGCACAGCCGATCCTGCTCAGCCACTGGTGGATGAGCCATTTCTGGGCGCTGGACCGCGACCGTCAGCGTCTTGCCGAATGCGCACAGCATGCGGACAGCCTGCCGCTTGGGTGCGGTGCGCTGGCCGGGACGGCTTATCCGGTCGACCGTTTTGACCTGGCGGAGGATCTCGGTTTTTCCATTCCGGCTCCGAACAGTCTGGACGCGGTCTCCGACCGGGATTTCGCCTGTGATTTCCTGTACTGGGCTTCGATGCTCGGCATGCACCTGAGCCGCTGCGCGGAAGCGATGATCCTTTATTCCACGATGGAGTACGGTTATCTGACGCTCTCGGACGCCTTTTCCACGGGATCCAGTCTGATGCCGCAGAAAAAGAACCCGGATTCCCTGGAACTGATCCGCGGAAAGAGCGGCATGCAGAGCGGGAAGCTTTTCTCCCTGCTTTCTTCCCTGAAGGGTCTGCCTTCGGCTTATGACAAGGACCTTCAGGAGGACAAACAGCTGGTCTTTGCTGCTGCGGATACGGCCGCGCTGGTGATGTCCGTGATGAAGGGCGTGCTCGATACGCTGACGGTCAACCGCGAGCGCTGCATGGCGGTGATCAACACGCAGGCGCTGGCGACCGACCTGGCGGATTACCTGGTGAAGAAGGGAATGCCGTTCCGTGAAGCGCATCATGCCGTCGGCAAGGCGGTGAAGCTGAGCGAAACGCAGCAGTGTGACCTCAAAGAGATCCCCATGGAACAGTGGAAGGAGATCAGTCCGCTGTTCGCCGAAGATGTTTATGAGGTCTTCTCGGTCGAAAACGCGGTGGACGCACGCTGCGCCTGGGGCGGTACGGCAAGGTCCCGGGTGACGGAGCAGATCCGCTTCGCGGAAAAAGTGCTGCAGAACAGCTGAGAAAATAAAAGCGCCCGGCCGGGCGCTTTTTCATTTAATGAATAATGCAAAACCGCGGTGCCGCCCCGCGGCTTTTTTGCGGTCACTTCTTTTTGAGCAGCTGCGCGACGTCGAGGATGAAAAGGTCCAGGGCTGTTTCCGGATCCGACTGTGAGGTCTTGAAGCGGAAGTCAAACTCCAGCAGGCTGTCGTAGATGGTGCGCAGTTTTTCCGCGGTGAAGGCTCCTGCCTGGCGGACGAGCTTATCGGCGACAAAGGGGATCTGCCCGAGTTCCTTCTGAACAGTGGAGGAATTTCCCCGCCGGTCGAGGATCGAGCGGGTCTGGATCAGCAGGCGGAACTGCCGGATGATCATGGCAAAAAGCTGCGGGATCTCTTCGGTCTCTTCCAGCTGATGCAGTTTGGAGAGCGCGATTTTGGAGTTCCCGACGACCAGGGCATCGACCATATCAAAGACGGAAACGGAGGTCACGCCGCTGACGAGCTCTTCAACGTCCGCTGCATCGACCGGCCGGGAAAAGTCCACGTAAAGCAGCAGCTTTTCGATCTCATGGACTGCCGTGGTCGTGTCGTTCCCGACCGCGCCGGCCAGTGCCGCGGCGCCGGAACCGTCGAACTTCCCGCCCATGGCAGCAGCTTTTTTCATGATCCAGCCGGGCATGGCACCGACTGCCGGCAGCTGGCAGGTGATCAGCTCCGCTTTGTCCGGATTTTTTTCGACCCATTTGCGCAGGAAAGAGGTCTTTCCCAGCTTTTCCCAGTCTTTCCGCTCAAAGCTGTCTTTGATGACCGGGTAGAGGATCGTTGTCGGCGGGATCCCCTCCAGCAGCTTCAGGAACTTCTGGTTCCCTTCCTTTCCGCCTGCCATCGCGAGCGGCTCCTGAAGGATCACTACACGGCTGTCGGTCATGAACGGCGCGGCCAGGACGGCGTTGGAAAAGTCATTGGCCGAGAGCCCTTTGCCGTAAAGGACCGTCAGATTGAAATCGGCCAGACCGGTATCTTTCTGCTCCTGAACGATTTTTGCCAGCGATTCGTCGATTGCGCTGTAATCATCGCCGTGGAGAATGCGGATGTTGGGAGCCATGGCCGCCGGTCAGTCCAGTGCTGTCTGGATAAAGAAAAGCGGAGTGCCGTGGAGCGAGGAACAGTTGATGCTGACGATCGAAAGGTTCCGGACGTCGGCATCGGTCGTGATCTTTTCCTGGACTTTCGGGCCGAGCGGTTTGCCGGCGAGCGCTCCGATCATACCGGCGGCAGACATGGCGCTGAAGCGGGTCAGCCCGTCATCATCGTCATTTTCGCCGAGCGTTGTCAGCATGGCAGCCGCGGCGGTGCACAGACCGATCACGGCCACATTCGTCCCGCAGTTCGGATGGATCGCCAGCTTCTTTTCCCCGTTTTTGAGCCGGGCAAGCGCCATTTCGGCAGCTTTCTGGACATCCTGCAGTTCGGCTTTGCCGAGGATCCAGTATCCCTTTATGAATGAATACCCCGAGAACGTGGCATTCGGCATGCTGTTGGAGAGCAGATGGATGGTGGCGTGCTCCATCGCGTGGTTCTTCCGGATATGGGCGACCGCCTCCAGCGGGGCGATCCTTTTTTTGTTTTCGGTGATTTCCATATAATATCCTGCTGTTGGGCCCTTTCCGGCTGCCGGAAGCGGGCGCTTTGAACGGTGCAGTTCCTGCCGCAGTTACTCCGCGGCAGGCAGCAGAACTGCTTTGAGGGCATCCCGAAGGGAGCGGGCCTCAATGACTTCCATATTTTTCGGGAAGGTTTCCCGGATCTTCTGAGTGACTCTGGGGATCACCGCGAGGGTGAAGCCCAGTTTCGCCGCCTCTTTGAGGCGTGCGGGGATCTTGTTCGCGCCGCGGAGTTCTCCGGAGAGGCCGATTTCCCCGATCAGTACGGCATCGGCGCGGATCGGACGGTTCTTCGCAGAAGATACGATCGCCGCGGCGATCGCGAGGTCAGCCGCCGGTTCGGCGATCCGCATCCCGCCGACGACATTGACAAATACATCCTGTTCCCCGAGCCGGACGCCGATCCGGCGGGTCAGGACTGCCGTGATCAGGAACAGACGGTTGATGTCGACGCCGATGGGTGTCCGCCGCGGATTGCCCAGACCGACCGGGTTGGTAAGGCCCTGGATCTCGACAAGAATCGGGCGTGTGCCCTCCATGGTGACGACAATGGCGGAGCCGGGTGCGTTGACCATCCGTTCGGCCAGAAAGACCTCGGAAGGATTTTTGACTTCCACGAGGCCTTCCTCCTGCATTTCAAACACACCGACTTCGGAGGTCGCCCCATATCGGTTTTTGACCGAGCGGAGCAGCCGCAGCGTCATGAAGCGGTCTCCCTCCAGATAGAGGACGGTATCCACGATATGTTCGAGGATGCGGGGACCGGCGATGTTGCCTTCTTTGGTGACGTGTCCGATCATGAAGACGGTGATGTTGTTCATCTTGGCCAGCTCACGGAGCTTCCCCGCGCATTCGCGCACCTGGGTCACGGAGCCCGCGGTGGACTCAAGCTCGTCAAGCTGCATGGTCTGGATGGAGTCAATGATGAGAAAATCCGGCTGAAGCTCTTTGACATGATGGAGAATATGGTTCAGGCTGGTCTCCGTCATCAGCATCAGTTTTTCCGGGATCTCACTGATTTGGTCTCCGGCTTCAATCAGCCGGGAAGCGCGCATTTTGATCTGCCGTTCCGATTCCTCACCGGAAACATAAAGCAGCGTATGGTCGCGGGCGATGTGCATGGCGGTCTGCAGCAGCAGGGTCGATTTTCCGATCCCCGGGTCCCCGCCGATGAGGATCACCGATCCGGGGACGATCCCGCCGCCGAGTACCTGGGAGAGTTCGGAAATGCCGGTCTCTATACGCGGTTCGGCCTTTTCGTCAACATCCCTGAGCCGCTGCGGTGCGCTGTCGGATGCGATGCCGGAAGCGATCCTTGCGCGGCTTCGGGTCGTGAGCGTCTGTGCTTCTTCGCTGATCTCCTCGACCATCGTTCCGAAAGCACCGCAGCCCGGGCACCGGCCCATAAATTTCGGACTGGTACGGCCGCATTCCTGACATACATAATGTGTGAGCATCTTTCCCATAACCCAAATTATACCCGATTCGTCCGGCCAACAAAAAAGCCTCTGATAAACAGAGGCTTTTAGTATGAAAATTATGTTTCCTGCTTCCGGTTAAACCTTCGTCCAGAAAACTTCCGGAAAGACCCAAGCTTTATTCCCCCTACTAGCCCGCAGTGCACGTTCCGTTATTCAATTCTTCATATATTATATGAGCGGGCATTTTTAAGTCAAGGGCCTTTGAGCCTTTTTAATACATTTCTAACCTTTTTCCGCAATTCGAAATGACCCCATAGAATTAATTTATTCGAGCAGCAGCCAGGCGCAGCCGCAGGGCGGGATCTCCAGTGTGACATGGTCCATGCTGCGGTATTTCCGCAGCCGGATCACCTTGCAGAAGACTTTCTCCGGAGCAGCCGCCGTGATCTCATCCAGCCTGTTTTGGGAGCGGATCGAGCAGGCCGCGGTGGGGTGAAGGTCCGGAAAATCATAAAACGCCACCCTGGCCAGTGCCTGTTTGAAAGGGGAACGGTTGATGAGCAGAAGAAAAAGGCGCTTCCCGTCTTCGCTGCGGGACGCGGAAGCCTCCAGCAGCCGGAGGTCTGCGGGATCAAAGCTGCCGGGGATCCCCTCCCAGTGAACGGACGGGATCGGGTGTTTGCTGTCCGGCTCATTGATATAAAGACTGTGTGTCTGGTCGTATGCAGCCGCCAGCATCGTGAGATAAAAAACATTGGCGAAAACGCTCCCGCTCCCGCGGCTGAGCAGCCCGGACGCGCCGAAAAGCGGCCCGGCTTCATTGATGGCCACGGACCGGCAGGCCATACGGACCGCCCGGTAAACGTCCGCGTAAAAGAGGCAGTTCTGCCGTTTCTGGGGCTCGTTGTCCGGCAGCCCGCTCCATCCGGTCAGCGCGAGGCGGATCCCGGCATTCGGATCCGCCTCGAAGATCTGGCTTTCAAGCCGGCTGATACCGGTGCGGATCTGCGCGGCAAGACCGGCGTCCGCTTCGATCCCCTCGCTGTCCGGATCGCAGCATCGCCCGTCGGGCAGGTATGGCCGGAGCGTGACGCCGAGCATATCCATCACGTCCGAACATTTTTCGATCAGCCGGATATTCCATGCTCCGGAAGCGGATGCGTCCGCTCCAATCGGTGAAAGCCCGCTGAGGATGATCCCGGCTTCAGGGTCCAAATCGTGGATCCGCAGGGCCGTCTCACGGACCGCGCTGATCCGCCGGATCGTTTCTTCAGGGTCATTCAGATCATCGGGACGGCCGTCGATCTCGTAAAAACGCTTTGCTTCCCACAAGTCATCCGGCGCGAATTGTTCCCGGCAGTTCCTGACGGCGGATGTGATCCGGGTTGCATCCGCGTCATACGGAAACACGATGTGGGGGAAGATCTCTTCCTTCCGGCAGAATTCCATCCACTGCCCGAAATCACCGGCATCCGCGGAAAAACGGATGATCCGTGGCTTCAGCGCACGGATCTGGGCCTGCGCATCCTCCGGAATGTTCTTTTCCGCAGGATCGGCGGGCCGGGTTCCCGGTACCGCGGAGATCCCGAACCACTGATCCGCCGAAGGGGCGATGGTCTCATGGCCTCCGACGGAGAGCCGTACTTCATATTCGTTTTGGAAGAAATCCAGAAAACTTCTCTTCATTTTTGCTCCGGTTCTGCACGAAGATCCCGCCTGATATTGTCATACTTCGTGCGGGTTTTGCCCGCGTGAGGGTTTTTGAACGTCAGAAATTATTATAGCTGAAAATCACCGCGTGCGGACACTGCGTCCCGGTCGGCCGGTTTTTCCCGCAATTTGGCGTAAGTTCCCGAAATGGATTTATACTTTAAGAATAGATTCGTAAACGGAGAAAAACCTATGAAACAGCATGAACGCATTATCCTTATGATCAGTCTTCTGGTTCTGCTGCTCTGCGCACAGACTGTATCCGCGAATAATACCCTGGTCGCGGATACCGGCTTCCGGGTGGGAACAGACGGCTTCAGCTTTGAAAATTACGGCTCCCAGGTCTGCAGCAGCGGATACTCCATGTGGGGCGGTGACTGCTATAAAGTGGAAAACCTGACCAGCAGGGAAATGGTCCGTTTGTTTGGGGAGCAGGTCTGCAAAACCGTCGCGAAGGACGGGACCTGTACACTGACAAAAGTAGCCGAAAGATGGATGAATGAGATCAACAGTGTCGTTGCCAACGGTCACTGCGAGGGGATGGCCGTGTTGAGCTCCCTCTTTTATTCCGGGATCGAAGACCCCGTGGATTTCGGCTCCAGTTCGGTGAACAAGCTGTCGCTGAAAAACAACAGCGCCCTGCAGCGGGAGATCGCCTACTGGTTCACGACCCAGTGGTTCATGGATGATTACATCATTGAAAATGATCCGAAGACCCAGCTGAATTATCTGATCAACCACTTCAACAGCGACCCTAATACGGTGATCCCGCTCGGTATCTATTCCTGTGCGGGCGGCGGGTCTTTCTACGGCGGATGCACACAGTCAGCCGGGCACGCGATCTCAGCGTACGCGGTCATCGATCACGGCGGCGGGATCTATTATGTCATGGTGTATGACAATAACTACCCCAATGAGGAAAAATACATCACGATCGATACCAATAAGAACTCCTGGTCCTATCAGACCTCGACCAACCCGTGGTCCAGCGCCGGAAATTACGCCGGTCAGGGAAAGACCAACCCCATCCAGATCGGGCCTGTCGAACCGCGCCTCGGTACTTTCAAGTGCGACTTCTGCACAACACAGCCGTCGTATCAGCCTTATCAGCCGTCGCAGCCTTCCCAGCCCTCGCAGCCGGAGAGCATCTGGGATATCCTGAGTCCGTGGATCTCCCCGTCCGATCCGGGCAGTTCCTCCCCGTACTCCGTTCCGACCCAGACGCCGGTGCCTTATCAGCCTTCGGAACCTTCCAGTATCTGGGATATCCTGAGCCCGTGGATGGATGACTCCGGCGAAAGCTATTCGCCGACACAGGCTCCGGACAGCGGTTATTCCATCTGGGATATCTTCGCTCCCTGGTCTTACCCGTCTGACGGCGGATCATACCCTGAAACGATCCCGACCCAGACGCCGCAGTACCGTCAGCCGACTGCCGTCCCGACGAGCAAACCGCTGGTCCGCCCGACCGCGATCCCCACGGCAGTCCCTGCCGATAATGTGGAACGCAATAAGATCTCGGTCAACTCCGATATCAATATCTACATTGAAACAGATGCGGATCAGCGCTCCGGTTATGACTGGGAAAATGATGAGACCTTTGATGAGATCCCGGGCGTTGACATCACCCGTACAATGGGCCGTTCTTCAGCCTCCCTGCCGAATAACCTGAAATACTATCTGTGGATGAACGCTCCGGAAAGCAATGACTGGAGCACCTTTGATGCCACGATCACATCTCCGGGACGTTACCTGAAGCTGACGAATATCACCGAGGCTTACGAGTCCCCGAACTTCGTTTACAACCCGCCGACGTATAACAAGAAACTCGGCATTGAATTCGAGTCCTTCGAGATCATGGGGACCGCGGACGCACTGCCGGGTGTGGAATTTGTCATCACGGATGAGTACGGTGAGTATAACTTCAAGTTTGAGACCACCTTCCGCAACGGGAACCGCAAGACTCCGGATGCGCCGGTCGATTTCCTGATCTTCCACAACTACGATGAGGGTGAGATCGGGATCTGGATCTCTGCGCTGAATGATGAGGACGCGGACCTGTTCTCTAAGGCGACTTTCGATGTGGCCGCGGAGTTCACGCTCTGGGATGAAGAGGGTGATCTGAATGTGACCACACCGAAGAGCAAGCCGATCAGCCTGAAGAATGACGGGATGTTCTTCTTCAATTACGTTGACTGGCAGAACGGTGAAGGTCTGTCGATCGAAGCCGACCTGGACGGTGATGAGGAATATGAGACCAACCGGGTCCTGAGCAAATAACGGTATTTACACCGATACGGAAGAGCCGCGGCCTGCAGACCGCGGCTCTTTTGCGTCCGGACGGGTCAGATGCAGTCTGAAAACCGGATGTGCCGGGACCGCTGATATACTTGCAGAATGGCGGCCGCGGAAAATGCGTGCCGCCGGGATTCATGTTGCAAAGGAGAAAACCCGGTGTTTATGAAAAAATGTTTGCCTTTTGTTTTGTTTATCCTGCTGTTTTCCGTACTGCTGACTGCCTCTGCGGACAGCGGAGAACTGCCCCTTCAATTTGACTGGGAAGCTTATTCCCTTGATGATCTGCTGGTGATCCAGGAAGATCTGAACCGCACGGTGCTGGAAAAACAGCGTCAGTGGGCGATCGAAAACGGGAACCGTGTGATCACTCTGGATGTGGATGAGGTGACACTGTACACGACGCAGTCGCAGCAGGTCGTCCCGACTGTGACCCGCGTAGTCGACGATGCCCCGGAAACGACCCGCTTCGTCTGGACTTCCTCGGATGATACGGTCGCACGGGTAAGCCCTTCCGGAACCGTTACGGCTGCAGGAAAGGGTGACGCGGTGATCACGTGCACTGCCGCCGATGACGAATATATTTTCGGGACGGCGCTGGTCCATGTTGTCCTGCCGGTAACTTCCGTGAAAGTGGAAGAGCCTGCCGTTACCCTGCTGCTTTCGGACAAACCAGAAGAAGCGGTCGCGCAGCTCGCCGCGTCAGTCCTTCCGGAAGATGCTTATGTGCAGGATATCGTCTGGTCTTCCTCCAATGACGCGGTGGTCTCCGTCGATGAGAACGGAAAGGCTGTGGCATCCGCTCCCGGAACTGTGACGCTCACTGCCATGTCGGCTGATCCTTTTTCCGCTTCCTATCCGAAGCGCGCGGCTGTTACGGTCACGGTCCTGCAGGCTGTTTCCGGCATTGAACTGGACCAGACGGAAATGGTGATGAACAAGAATGCTTACGCGGTCCTGAAAGCCACAGTGGCTCCGGACAATGCCAGCCGGAAAACGCTGACCTGGGAATCCTCCGATCCTTCTGTCGTGAGAGTTTCCAACGGCCAGCTGACAGCGGTCGGTACCGGAGAGGCTGTCATTACCTGCACCGCGTCTGACGGCAGCGGTGTTTCGGCTCAGAGCAAAGTAACCGTTATCCAGATGGTCACCGGGATCCGGATCCCGGAGGTCCTCAGCACGGTGACGATGCTCATGGACGAGGAAAAAGCGTTTGATGCTGTTGTTTCTCCGGAAGACGCCACGGATAAAACGCTGGTGTGGAGCAGTGCGGATGAGTCTGTCATTAAAGTGACCGGCGGAACGCTGAAGGCGGTCGGATGCGGTACGGCAGCCGTGACCTGTTCTGCGGCGGACGGCAGCGGAAAGTCGGTTTCCTTTAATGTCTTTGTCCCTTCGATTGGTTTTGATGAAAAAAACGTAACGGTCACGGACCGGGCCGGGATGACCCTGGATATCCCGTTTTACGGGGATCCGAAAGCCTTTGAGGTCAAGCCGACCACGTCACCGAACTTCAACATCGTCCCGAACTGGGACAATGAGAAGCAGGTCTTCCATCTCAACATTATCCCGAGCAAAGCCGGACTGGGGACCATCTATCTGACGGATAAAAACAATCCGCAGAGCAGCCGGTCCTTCAACCTGGTCATCGATCACAGCGCGGCATATGATACGACCTCCTTCCCGCGCCCGCAATATAACGACGCCATGCGTTACCCCGAAAAATACGAGGGGACGAACATTTCGATCTACGGACATGTCGCCCAGAAAATGGTCAGCGGGGACCGGGTGACGCTCCGTGTTGCGACCGCCTGGCGCTATGACAATGTGTATTATGTGACCTATAACCAGTCTGAGATCGGTGTCTCCGTGATCGAAGGGGACTACATCACGGTCTACGGTGTCAGTACAGGGGTTTATACATATACCGCTGTGATGGGAAATGAGATCACGGTACCCTCAATGACAGCCGAACGGATCTTTATCGGCAATAACTGATCCGGTATATTTGAACTGTTTCCGAAAAGCGCAGCGGACTTTCCGCTGCGCTTTTCGCGTTCAGATCTCATTACAATGCACATGGCAGTCGGAGGTGGGGAATCTGCACTGTACAGGGCGGCCGGCTGCATTATAAAAAGTGACCGTCCCGTCTGAATAAACCCGGCGCGGCCAGCGGCTTACGCAGACACACGGACGACCGTGCCGCGCCATATGCGAAGCACAAGCCTTTCGCCTGCCATGTATACATTGAATGAACGCTTATTGTCAGGCTCTGATATTAGTCATAATCATGAATCCTTTTGACTTCTGAAAGCTGCAGGCATAGTATTATTGATGTGATTTGAACATCAGTGAGGTAAAAGTATGGATAAACCGAATGTTGTTATCATCCTGACGGATGACCAGGGATATGGCGATCTGGGCTGCATGGGGTCGCCGGATCTGAAGACGCCCAATCTTGACGCAATGGCAGCGAAAGGCATCCGGTTCACTTCCATGTATTCCGCCTCGCCGGTCTGTTCCCCGTCCCGTGCGTCACTGCTGACGGGCAGATATCCCGGCAATGCCGGGGTGCGGGCGATCCTGGCCGGACACCGCAAAGCCAGCGGCCTGACACCGAAGGTCCCGACGATCGCTGCCGCACTGAAAAAAGAAGGCTACGTGACGGGCATCTGCGGCAAGTGGCACCTCGGCCTGAAGAACGAATGCCGCCCGAACGCCAACGGATTTGATGAATTCAGCGGTTTCATGGCCGGGTGCCTGGATTACTATTCGCATATCTTTTATTACGGGATGGCGGACGGCGGTTCCAACCCGACGCATGACCTTTGGGAAAATGAAGATGAGGTCTACGCCAACGGGGAGTATCTGACCGAACGGATCACGCGGAAGAGCGTTGACTTTATCGAACGCCATAAGGATGAGCCGTTCCTCCTGTATGTGGCTTATAACGCGCCGCATTACCCGATGCATGCCCCGCAGAAATATCTCGACCGTTTCCCGGATCTGCCGTGGGACCGGCGGATCATGGCGGCGATGATCGCTGCCGTGGATGACGGTGTGGGCGAGATCACCGGAGCCCTGGACCGTTTCGGGCTGACGGACAACACCATCATCTATTTCCAGAGCGACAACGGGCCCTCCCGTGAGAGCCGCAACTGGCTGGACGGGACGGAGGACCCTTATTACGGCGGCACCACCGGGATCTTCTCCGGACATAAATTCAGCCTGTTTGAAGGCGGGATCCGTGTGCCCGCACTAATTTCCTGGGGCAGCCGGATCACCCCCCGTGTGGTGGATGCGCCGTATATCGCGGTAGATATTTTCCCGACCGTTCTGGAAGCCTGCGGCGGGGATCCGGATGATTATGAGCTCGACGGGAAAAGCCTGCTCGGGCTGCTGCTGAAGGATGAAGACTGCACCCATGACTATTTGTTCTGGGAGATGGAGAACCAGACGGCTGTCCGTCACGGGAACTATAAGCTGGTCCTGAACGGCAGGCTTACGGAAGGGGAAACGCCGCGCGCGCCGGTTTTCCTCTCCGATTTGAGCACGGACCCGGGAGAAAAGCATAACCTTGCCGATGAACTGCCGGACCTTCGGGATGATCTTGCCGAAAAGGCGCTGGAATGGCGCGGAAAGATCGAGGAGACCTGGCAGCGGGACTTTGCGAAGAATTACAGCCTGACCCGGTAAAAAAAGATCCGCGGGCCCTGAATGGGGCCCGCTTTTTTTTATAAAACGCTTTTGTCGTAAATGTTCTGCAGTATGGCCTGTGCCGGTTTTTTTGCGGCCAGGATCTTTTCATAATCCCGCAGGATGCGTTCGGTGGTCCCGGCGTTTTCATCCGAGAAATTCAGCCGGATCAGCGGGACACTGAAGCGCTCAATATCCTCCCGGATATCCAGCGGTGTATTGGTCGTGATCGTGCAGATGCAGTTCACGCAGTCTGTATCCAGACGGAAGCTGTCTTTTCCGGAGCGCAGGGAGAAGCCTTTTGACTGTCCATAGCGGCTGCAGTGCATCCGGTCCTTTTTCCCGCCGGCAAAGTTCCCGGCCGGACACTGGTGGGTGACCATCAGCGGCAGATAGCCGTAGGCCAAAACTTCGGCCGCGGAACGGTCCGCAAGTGCGTTGATCTCTTCCCGGCTCATTTCCGGGGATACGGCGAAGCTGCTGATGCCGCGTTCCTTCCAGAATTCAATGCTGCGGCTGTTCAGAACGTTCCCGGTAAAGTCCAGGGCGGTCTCTTTCCCGCTGTCCTTTACGGTGTGCAGGTGCCCGAGGCAGCTGACCAGCCATCCGTCGATCTCGCTGCTGCGGCATTGTTCAAGCCATTCCGCGCAGTTCTGCTGCACGTAGCCGCGCCAGATCCTCGGCAGCTGCACAAAGATCTTTTTCCCGTGTTCCCGGGCTGTCTGGATCAGGTCCGGCAGGGAGCCCGTCAGTTCTCCGTTCATTTCCATACAGATCCTGCTGACAGACCTGCACACGGCAGCGGCCCGGAACTGTCCCGCGGTCCGCACAAGCACGGACAGGCTTTTTCCTGCGGGATCCGGTCCCGCGGTCAGCGGATCGGCAGTGATCTTTTTCGGTTCCCGCTTTGAGGAACGGATCACGTTTTCTTTAAGGTTTTCAACAGCCGCATTTTTCAGCGCGTTCAGCGCGGAGCGGTTCAGGAAAAGCCCGTCCTGCACCTCTGTATCAAGGTGCTCCAGTGTGTAGCTGCTGTTCCCGAGCTTCGCGACCTGCTCCGTGACGGTCCGGACCGTCAGCGGCTGGCTTTTCGCTTCCGTCGGGGTCTCACCCGAAGCGGAAGCGCTGAACCCGTTCCAGACGGCTGTCATCCGTGCAGGCTCCCCGCTGTGCAGTGAAAGGGATGCGCGGATCGCTGTTTTGCGGGTGACTGTCCCGTATGTTTTCTTCAGACTGTCCGCCAGCCGCTTATCGTGGGTCTGCCAGACCTCCTGATTTTTCCGGACGGGGCCTTCGATTTTCAGCGAAAGCTGCTGTCCTGCGGCACAGGGCTGTTCGATATAGCAGCCGATCCCTTCCTCAAGGTCGGTCCGGATCTCAATACCGTCCCCGGGGACCATTTCCCGGTCGAAGCGTATGAGCGCCCGGTGGCTTTTCGGGTCGTAATCCCGGACGGTCCCGGCCCGGATGCCCCAGGCACGCGGGTGCACGGGACACATCATGTCTGCTCCGGAATGGGTCTTCAGGTACCCGGTTGAGAAAGATCCGCGGTTGAAAAGCTGCCGGAGGACGCGTACGTCTTCCGGATCGACCCGGTACGCGGCGCCGCTGTAGTACAGGTCGAGATATTTCCGGTATATGCCGGTGACGCCGGCGACATACTCCGGCGATTTCATCCGCCCTTCGATCTTCAGTGAGGCGACACCGCATTCCAGCAGTTCGGGCAGCAGGGTAAGGGTGCAGAGATCTTTTGTTGAAAGCAGGTGCCCGGACGCGCAGACCTTTCCGTTTTCGAGCAGCTCATAATTCAGACGGCAGTTCTGCGCGCATTTTCCGCGGTTCCCGCTCCGGTTCCCGAGTACGCTGCTCATCAGGCACTGTCCGGAATAACTCACGCACAGTGCTCCGTGGATGAAGGTCTCGATCCGGACATCCGTATGTTCCGCGATTTCCCGGATTTCTTTAAGGTTCAGCTCGCGGCTGAGGACCGCGGTGCGGATCCCCAGTGCTTCCATTTCCAGAACATCTGCGAGAGAGTTGGCGGTGAGCTGGGTCGAGGCGTGGACATTGAGATCCGGCCAATACCTGCGGACCGCGCGGATCGCTCCGGGGTCCTGCATGATCAGCCCGCTGACGCCCATGGCGTAAAGCCTGTCGATGAAAGGCAGCAGTTCCGGGAACTCCTCATCCCTGTAAAGGGTGTTGACCGTGACGTAGACTTTTACACCGAAAGTGCTGCAAAGCTCACAGACGCGTTCCAGTGTTTCATCGTCAAAATTGGAGGCATAGGCGCGGGCGTTGAACAGCTGCCCGCCGAGATAAACGGCATCCGCGCCGGCATTGACCGCCGCGATGACACAATCATAATTCCCGCATGGAGAAAGGAGTTCCGCTTTTTGTTTCATGAAGTTGATTATAACGGAAAAGACCGCCGTTCAGGCGGTCTGTATCGATCTTCATGTGCGTTCCTGCGTGAAAAAAGGCGTCTCAGCCTTTGGCTCTTTTTGCGGCTTCTGCCCGTTCTTTGCAGACTTTTGCCCAGTCCGGCAGCTTCGGGATCAGTTCGGCAAATTCTTCCATGGCTTTCGGGATGTTGATCTTCTGGGGGCAGATCTGCGCACAGTGACCGCAGCCGATGCAGGCGGAGGGAAGTTTGTCCTCCGGAAGGGTATCCAGCATCATGGAGACGGTGAAGGCGGCCTGGAACCGTGCATCGTTGTAGGCGTTGATCAGCACAGGAATATCCAGTCCCATCGGGCAGCCGTCGCAGCAGTAGCGGCAGGAGGTGCAGGGCAGTGCGTTCTTCATGCCGTCCGCGATCTCGGAAAGTGCCCGGTTTTCCTGCTCATTGAGCGGAGCGAAGGTCCCGAATGTGGCAATATTTTCCTGCATCTGTTCGTAGCTTGACATGCCGCTCAGGACCATGGTCACATTCGTCAGTCCCTGGAGCCAGCGAAATGCCCAGCCCGCGGCCGTTTCCTCCGGACGCAGCGCTTTGAGCTTCCGGATATCCTCATCTGTCAGTCGGCACAGACGCCCCCCGTGGAGCGGTTCCATCACCCAGATCGGGATGCCCCGCTCGGTCAGGATCTCATATTTTTTCGCCGCGTTCTGCAGTGTCCAGTCCAGATAATTCAGCTGGATCTGGACAAATTCGATCGTTTCGCCCCAGCGGTCCAGAAATTTCTCAAGGTTCTGCGGCAGCGCGTGGGAAGAGATCCCGAAATGGCGGATCCTGCCTTCCGCCTTCTGTTCTTTGAAATAATCGATGATGCCCCAGCGCGGATCTTCGTAGACCGGGATCGAAAATTCGCAGACGTTGTGGAGCAGGTAGAAATCAAAGTAGTCCATCCCGCATTTCCGGAGCTGGTCGCTGAAGACTTCCGCCGGATCATAGGTCTCCGCGGTCTGATGGCCGGGGTATTTTGTGGCGAAGTAAAAGGAATCCCGCGGATGCCGTGCAAGTGCTTTGCCGGCCACGATCTCCGATCGGGACCCGTGGTAGGGGTAAGCGTTGTCAAAATAATTCACGCCGTTCGCAAGCGCGTAGTCCACCATCCGGAAGACCTGTTCTTCGTCGATGCTTTTGTCTTCGTTCAGCGGCAGGCGCATCATCCCGAAGCCCAGTGCGGAGAGCTTCAGACCTTTAAATTCATGGTACAGCATAATACCTCCGGAAAAACAGTGATCAAAAATAAAAAAGTGCGGGGTCGGTTTTTGAAGCGGGATCGTAGATGAACAGGTCCCGGACAGTTTCGCAGTCCGGGACCTGTTTCCTGGTTTTTTACGGTGCCAGCGTGCCGATTTCCGGCGCGGCGGTCGGTTCCGGTGTCGGGGTGGGCGTGACCAGGTTGACGGCGATCGTCAGGACCTGCCCGTACATCGGGTATCCGGTATAGACGTTCACGTTGTTCAGCTGCTGGATCGAAAGGAGCGTGGTGTTGAATTTCGCGGCAATATCGTTATAGGAGTCATTCATCTCTACAACGTACTGGATCCGCTCCCCGCTCGTGTACTGATCCAGCGGGATGGGTGTCATCGTCGGCATCTGCTGGTCCGCTCCAGGGATGATGACTTCCTGTCCGACGAGAATATTGCATTCTGTCAGGTTGTTGACGGACATGAACAGTTCAAAGTTGACGCCGAATTTGTCCACGGCGATCGACCAGCAGTTGTCGCCGGATTCAACAACATAGGTGCGCTGCGCACCGGGCAGGGGCGTTGCTGTCGGTTCCTGAATTTCCTCTTCAGGAATGACGACTTCGTCGTTCGGCTGGATATTGCATTCCGTGAAATTGTTCGCGGCCATGAAATCACTGATATCCATCCCGAACTGGGCTGCGATCGACCAGCAGCTGTCGCCTTCCTTGACTACATAGATCTGGCCGGTTTGGCCGGTTTGCGGCACATGGGTGATCAGCTGTTCTTCGGCAGGGGCTTCCGTCGGAGGGACGGGGGTCGGTGTCGCTGTCGGAGCCGGCTGTTCGGGCTGTGCAGCGGGTGTCTGCGGTGTCTGTTCTCTGAGGTACATTCCCGCGGCCTTGATCAGGTAGCGGATCGCGGACTGGTAATCCTGTTCGCTGATGGCCCGGTTCCCCATTTCGATCAGCTGGGCGGGCTGCAGGGATGCGGGGACTTCGTCATGCAGTGTGAAATTCATGGCGGGCGGGACCAGCAGGAGGACATATCCCTGATAATCCGGGAAAAGCAGCGCGGAGGTCACACCGTCACGCGGGTCCGTGACCCTCAGGATGCTGTAGTTTTCCATGGTTCCGGGTTCGACCGTATAGCCCGCGTTTTCCGCTGCTTCCGTATATGCCGCGGAAAGCGTTTGGCTGTCTGTGGTGCGGGGATATAGATAGGAGTTATAGACGATATCATATACGGTCAGATCCTCCTGGTACAGGCTGCCGACAGTGCCCAGCACCTGCGCCGGATCGGGAACTGCATCCAGCAGGCTGGGAAGCTGGCTTGTAAGCCCCGGCTGATCCTGGGCACAGACGTTAAGCACTCCTGTCAAAAGCAGGAAAACGGTAAACAGAATGATGCTTCTTTTCATATTCTCCGGTCCTTCGCTGCAGGGAGCCTGACGTGTCCCGTCGGGGAGTTTCAGCTCAGGGTCCTCTGCCCTGTATGGTGATCGTAAGCGTATTTTGCTTCTGTTTTCTTCCATGCCCGGGTGTCCTCCGGACAAAACGGATACGGTTTAAACGGTCTTTCTGACTATTATAACATTCCACGGAGAAAAAACCGGGAATCGGAAAACGGGCTGCGATGATTGGCCGTGTAAAACCAAAAAGACGGCTGAGACGGCCGTCTTTTTGATCGTATGCTTCCGGGGATCAGTTGCCCCAGTTGAAGGCGTTGGCGAAGATGGTGCTTGCCCGGACGCCGGTGGTTTCATTCACGACGCGGGTCAGCGCGCGGTGGATCTTGCGGTAGTAGTCGGGGTTCCCGGTCACCTCTTCAAGCAGGAAGATCGCCATGGCTGCGTAGGCCAGATTGTTGCGGGCTTCGATGCGCTCAAAATCACCGAAAAACCATCCGCAGGAGGTGAACATGCGCTGCCGTTCGTACTGGGCCTGCATGAGTTTGAGAAGCTTGTCCTCTTCATCCCCATTGAGCTCGCTGCCGATCAGGCGGCGGAGCTGTTCCTGCGGCTTTTCCTGTCCGGTCAGAACGTAGGCGTATTCGTTGCGGAATTCTTGCAGCCCGAGGCCGTAAGGCTTCAGCGCTTTCTGCATTTCTTCATCAACGTATTCAGCGATCCGGTCAAAAGCATGGCGCATGCCGTGTTTCCATTCACCGTGTTCCGCGCAGGGACATACATCATTCCAGCGCTTGACGCCGTGATGGCAGCTCCAGGAGGTCTTTTCGCGGATGCGGATGCTCAGATTGGACGGGTACTGCTGCAGGATCTGCGCCGGGAAGGCAAGGCCGAACGGCTGGTCCTGCAGGGCGCCGGTCGTGAGCCATTCCAGAAACTTCTGGCGCAGCGGCTGATGGTGGCCGTACAGTTCGCCGTCGGAGGCGATCACATGATAGTTGAGGCTCCGGGATGACTGATTGTATTTCGGGAGCATGTGCTCATATACAAAGCCGTCCGCGTTCACGGTAGCTTCCGGCATGAAGCTCACCTTCATGCTCAGCTCGGAATCATAGAAGAAGACGCTGATGCGGCGGTCTCCGCCGAGCGGGACGTTGTAGGGGCGGGCGCAATTGACGGTTTTGCGGGTGTTGGCCTGCCAGGGGGCAAGGATCGTGAACTGAATGCCGGCCTCTTCAAGGACCTGCAGGGTCTCCAGGTCGGCAGCGGTCTCCGGCAGCCACATCCCCTGGGGTTTATGGCCGAACCGGTGCTCAAAGTCGATCAGTCCCCAGCGGACCTGGGTCTCTTTGTCTTCCCGGGTGGCGAGCGGCAGGATCGTGTGGTTGTAGGACTGGGCCATCGCATTGCTCACACCGGTCCGTTGGTAGACACTGTTTTCCTGTTCAATGATCATCCGGTAGATGTCGGGATGGGTTTTTTCCATCCAGCCGGCAAGGGTCGGACCGATGTTGAAGCTGATCCGGCTGAAGTTGCCGAGCTCGGCGTTGGGTTTGTAGCACTGGTCAAAGATCTTCTCGTTCCAGTTGTCGAAAGGGAATGCGCCCTGTTCGACGGGGATCTTTCCGGTAAAGGGATCCTCACGGGGCGGCTGATAGAAGTGGCCGTGGACACAGAATGACTGCTTGCTTACGCCGGGGCGGACTTCAGATGGTTGGACGGACATGAAATTATTTTCCTCGTTTCGGTTAGGTTTACAAAACAGACTATATTTTAGCATAATTCTTTGGAACAGCCGGTTAAATATTATGGACAAAATGGGAAAATATATGCAAAAAAAGCACATTTAAAGCAAAATACGGGCTTAAATAAAAACAGCCCGGAGCGATCCGGGCTGTTTTATGATCTTTATATCAATTCCGGTAGGGCCGGATATTGATCCTTACGGTTCCGGTTCCGGTTCCGGAGCGGGTTCGGCAGCAGCGGTGCCACCGTAGAACACCGGGACATAGTCCTGCAGGCCGGCGCCGGCGGGTTTGCCATGGAGATGGCAGCCGGTGCAGCTGGAGCCGCCCCAGGCGGCGCCGATGCAGATGGCCTTCAGTTCAACGTCTTCTTCCGGCATGGCGAACTTGTTGTAGTTGTAGCCGAAATCAGCAATGCCGTCGTCATCGATATCCCAGCCGTAGAAGACGAGATAATCTTTGTACTGAACGGGCTCGAACAGGACGGTAACTTCGTCACCGGCAGCGTAGGCGTTTTCGTCAACGGGGACTTCGGCCAGGCATTCGTTTTCAAGATAGGTGACCTTGAATCCGGCAGGTTCTTCCGCAGCAGGTTCTTCCGCGACGGGTTCTTCGGCAACGGTTTCTTCCTGGACGGTTTCTTCCGCAACAGGTTCAGCGTCCTGGGCGGACACGGCGGCGACAGCAAACATCAGAACGAAGCACAGCGCCAAAATAAGAATGGATTTTTTCATCAGGATACTCCTTTTTCCCAAAATTGATGACTTTCTATTTTTTCCCCGAAAATCAAGGGGATTTTCAAAATTAATCCATCGAATCGGCTACTGACAACATTTACGCTACGACCAGCGTTCCGATCTTTTCCCCCGTCAGGGCCTTTTGCAGAGAACCTTCTTCCCAAAGGTTCAGGACCATCAGGGGCATGTGGTTTTCCATGCAAAGCGAAATGGCGGTGGCATCCATGACCTGCAGCTGTCTGGACAGCGCTTCCATGTACGTCAGCTCGTCAAATTTTTTCGCATCCGGGTTTTTCTTCGGGTCGCTGTCATAGATGCCGTCCACCTTCGTAGCTTTGATCAGCAGATCGGCATTAATTTCAACAGCCCGGAGCGCTGCGGCAGTATCCGTTGTGAAATACGGATTGCCCGTCCCCCCGGCGAAAATCACAACACGGGACTTTTCGATGTGACGGAGCGCACGGCGGCGGATATACGGTTCCGCGATCGCGCGCATTTCAATCGAAGTCTGTACCCTGGTGGTCACACCGATTTGTTCCAGTGAGTCCATCAAAGCGAGCGAGTTCATGACGGTCGCCAGCATTCCCATATAGTCTGCTGTTGCCCGGTCCATCCCCAGCTCAAGGCCGACTTTCCCGCGCCAAATGTTGCCTCCTCCTATAACTATTGCAAGATTCGCGCCAAGTTGCACAACAGATTTGATCTGCCGGGCAATTTGCTTCGCGCAGGCCGGGTCGATCCCGCTGCTGCCTTCCGCAGCCAGCGATTCACCGCTGAGTTTCAGCAGGACGCGCTTGTATTTGATTTCCTCCATCGGATGCTCCTTTCTCCGGGTACCTTATAAAAAAAAAGAACCAACATTCGTTGGTTCTTTTCTGTTTGCCTTGGATTATTCTTCTTCCGCGGCGGCATCGCCCAGTGCGTAGCGGACGAAGCGGCGGACGACGATGTTTTCGCGAAGGGAAACGATGTTCTGATTGATCAGATCGGCAACCGTGATGGATTCGTCGCGGATGTAGGGCTGGTTCATCAGGACCATGTCAGTCTTGAATTTCTTCAGAGCACCTTCAACGATCTTCGGGATGATGGCTTCCTTCTTGCCTTCTTCGCGGGCCTTAGCGGTAGCGATCTTTTCTTCGCGTTCGATAACTTCAGCCGGGATATCTTCTTCCTTGATGTAGATCGGGTCAGCAGCGGCGATCTGCAGAGCCAGTTCGTGGGCCAGTTTCTGGAAAGCTTCGGACTTGCCAACGAAATCGGTTTCGCAGTTCAGCTCAAGCATGACGCCCATACGTCCGCCCATGTGGGAATAGAGCTCAATAATGCCTTCGGAAGCGACACGGTTCGCGCGTTTCTGAGCCTGTGCGAGGCCTTTTTCACGCAGATATTCCAGAGCGGCATTCATATCGCCGTTGGACTGTTCAAGAGCTTTTCGGCATTCGAGGATCCCTGCACCGGTGTTGCCGCGCAGTTCTTTAATCATTTCAGTGGTGATAGCCATTCTTTAAAAATCCTTTGCAATCTGATTATTCAGCGGCTTCAGCGTTCTGGCCGTTGATTTTTTCGAGGGTGGAAGCACCGAACAGGTCTTCATTCTTTGCGTCGTTGTCATCGGCGTCCAGGCGACCGGCAGCAGCGGCAGCGGTA